>NZ_JACGAT010000021.1:0-29718 GCF_020137635.1 Campylobacter sp. RM12642 | reverse complement strand
GTAAAATAAGTATAAGGTTTTTATTATTAATTTATAAAAGATAAAAGTAATAAAAATGTAATATTTAAAGCTTTAAAAGAATTTGAAATCCCTTAAAACTTTAAATATATATAAAATTATTTAACTTTTTCTACTGCATCAAGTATTGTTTTTTGAGATTTTATATCGTTTATATCAGTTTTAAAATATAATTCAACTCTATTATTTTTTGCAGATTCTAAACTATTATTATCAAATCTAGGATTGTTTGCTCCATAGCTTTTGATACTAAGTTTTGATGAATCAACCCCGCTTTTAATAAGTATCTCAAGGACTTCTCTAGCTCTTGCAGTCGCTAAATCAAAACTTGTTAAATAACTATCATCATTATCGCTAAATCCACGAATTTCAAGCTGAACCCCATCTCCTAAGCCTTGCATTATCATTTTAATTCTTTTAAGATATAAAATATCATCACTATTTGCAACTCTAGTTTCGTCTTTGTTAAAAAACAATATTGAAGGAAGTTCCATATAAAATTGGTTTTCTCTTTGATCTAAAATAGCTTTTAGTTTTTCTATACTTTCTTGCTGATTTATATTTTGAGCTTGTAAAGCACGAGATTCTTCGTTATTTGATGGACTATGTTTGCCATCTGTTTTACTCTCTTTTTCTACCACCTGCGTGCTTGGAAAATCAAAAATCTTTACAAATTCTTTAGTTAAAGCCTTTGCTTTATCAGTATTTACCGAAGCAATAGCGTAAAGTGCGATAAATAACGCTAGTAATAATGAGAAAAAGTCTGCTAAAGGAACAGCCCATTTCTCGCATGCTGGTATTGGTGGGCACTTTTTTTTCTTAGACATTATTATTCACCAAATTGTGATTTAGGTACTAAACCATGTGGGAAATATAAAAATAGCTTTTGCTCTAAATCTCTTGGATTTGCACCTTCTGCTATACCAACTACCCCAGCCATCATAAGCTCTTTTTCTACTATTAAATCATGTCCGTTACCTTTGATTTTGTTTCCCCAAGGCACAAACACTCCATAACAACAATAAATCCCTGTAACCGTAGCCGTAAATGCACCCGCAATACCCATCGCCATTGCTTGCGGATTATCAAGTAATTGAAGTGCTAGCATAAGACCGCATACCGCTCCAACAAGTCCGAATGTAGGACAAGACTCACCTACACGACAAAAGAATTCCCTACACTCATCATAATAAGTTTCTGAATGAGAAATATCAAGCTCCATACTCTCTTTTATCTCTTCAACATCTTTACCATCAACCATCATCATCATTGCTGATTTTAAGTAGTGATTATCTATTTCAGCTACTTTTGGTTCAAGTGCTAAAAGCCCATCTTTTCTAGCAATAGAAGCAAATTCTATTAACTGATCGGTTCTTGCTTGAAAATTAACCCCACTACCTTTAAAAACTATTTTAAGCTCTTTAAAAGCTCCTTTTATAAAATATTTATTCGTTCCAACCATAGTAGAGAAAAATGCTGTTGGTAAAACGATTAAAACCGATGAAATATGAATAAGGTGTAATGGGTTACCACCTTCTAAAATATCCCCTACGCAAATAGATGTAAGAGCTAAAACCATTCCTAAGACCGTTGTTAAATCCACATTTTTTCCTTTATTTAAATCTTAAAATATTACATTCATTTAGTTAAAATTTCTTCATTATATACTTTTATGCAATTTTTGCCAGCATTTTTAGCAGCATACACTGCTAAATCGGTTTTTTTCATAAAATCATTAGAATTTGTAATAGTAGTAGGTAAAATTGTAGCCACTCCTATACTAATACTACTTTTCCATCTATCATCTAGCTTATTTCCTACTTGAATATTTAAACTTCTAGTAACATTTAAAAGTGTTTTTGCTAATAACATAGCACCATCAATATCTGTATTTGGTAGTAAAACAAAAAACTCATCTCCACCAAGTCTTGCTAAAACATCATCAGTTCTGATAGTTTCTTTGATTGTTTGCGAAAATTCTCTTAATACCTTATCGCCCATTTCGTGTCCATAAGTGTCATTTACTTCTTTAAAATTATCTAAATCAATCATTAAACCACTTGTAATTAACGAATTTTCCTTAGCTTCATTTAAAATAACTTCTAAAACTTCAAATAAATGTCTTCTATTTGGTAAATTTGTTAATACATCTGTTAAAGCTATACTTCTTAAAGTTTGATTTGTTGCTGCTAATTCTCTTGTTTTCTCTTTCACTTTTAATTCAAGATTTCTTTTAAGTTCTAATAATTCGCTATTTTTCTTAACTACAACATTTAAAAGATTACTAAGAGCTTTTACTAAAGGTGCTGTTTGCTTATTTTCATTTTGAACTACTATCTCATAAGCTTCTTTAGCTTCAAGACCTTGATTAATTAATTCTATTTGTTTTGCCATATTTTGGTCAATCCCTAAAATATGAAAAGCAAGCCAAGAAATCAAAAACTCTAACAAACTCTTAACAGCTTCTTTATTAGTGCCATCTCCAACATCATCATATAATTGCTTAGTTTGTTCTATAAACATTTTATGACTTAATTTATGCTCTTGAAAAAAATCACTAAAAATATTTACATTTTGCATTAGCATTTCTTCTTCTGAAAAATGCTCTTTAGCATAGTTTAAAATACCATTAAAAGCTTCATCTAATTCGTTTTTATTTAAATTCTTTTCGCTTAATTTTAAAGCTAGTTCATTTATTAATTGCACTAAATAATAATGCTGCTTATCAACATTATCAATATTTGTTTCATAGTCTTTATTCCAAGCAAATATTATTTCCATAACCTTTCCCTTTATTTTAATTTATCCCAACTTTTCCCAACACTCAAACTCGTTTTTAGTTTAACTTTTAAACCATAAGCATTTTCCATTATATTTTGAGCTATTTTTGAAAATTCCAATACATATTCATCTTTTACTTCAAAAATTAACTCATCGTGAATTTGCAATATCAATTTTGCATTTTCACTCAAATATGGATAAATCTTAATCATAGCTAATTTAATTAAATCTGCTGCCGAACCTTGCAAAATGCTATTTATACATTCTCTATCGTTTGCATTATTTATCTTAATATCATTTGTATATTTGAAAAATCTTTTCCTACCTAAAAGCGTTTTGATATAACCTAAATCTTTTGTTTGTTTTTTTGTATTTTCAAAATATTCTTTAATCAAACTAAAAGAAGCAAAATATTTTTTAATATAATCACTAGCATCACTATATGGTATTTTTAACTCTTCACTAAGTCTTCTAGCACCCATTCCATAAATTAGACCAAAATTTATGCTTTTTGCATAATTTCTTTTATCTTTATCGCTCGTGCCAAAAATCTCAATAGCAGTTCTTGTATGAATGTCTTCATCAAATAAAAATGCTTTTAATAAATTTTCATCTTGGCTAAAATGAGCCAACATTCTAAGCTCAATTTGAGAATAATCAAGACTAATAAATGAATAACCAGTTTGCGGGATAAAAGCTTCTTTTAAATAACTTGCGTATTTGCTTCTAGCAGGGATATTTTGTAGATTTGGATTATTTGAGCTAAGTCTTCCTGTTGCTGTGCCTGTTTGTAAAAAGTTTGAACGCACTTTGAAATTCTCTTGATTATTTATATTTAACTCAAGTAATGGTAAAACATAGGTGCTAAGGACTTTGCTAGCGGTTCTATATTCTAAAATCAATTCAGCAATAGGATGCTCTATGCTTTGCAAGGCTGCTTCATTGGTTGAGCCTTTATGATTATCAGGTAGTTTTAATTTATCATATAAAATCTCTTTAAGTTGCTTTGGAGAATTTAAATTAAAGCTTAAGCCAACCATATTAAATATCTGATTTTCTAATTCTTTTAAATTAAGTTCTAATATATTTTGAAGATTTAATAATTTTTCTTTATTTAGTGTAATTCCATTATTTTCTAAAGAAATTAAAACTTTAATAAACTCACATTCAAAATCAAATTCTTTTTTGCGTTCATCATCTAAGTTTTTAAAAGCGTGTTCATAAATTGCTTTAGTTATAAACGCATCTTCACTTGCATATTCACAAGCTAATTTGGTATCAATATCGCTAAAATTTTCGCCCTTTTTAACTACTTCTTCATAAGCTAAACAAGTATAATCAAAATACTCCTTAGCAAGATAATCAAGTGAGTATTTAGAACTTGAATCAAGTAGCCAAGCAGCTATCATACTATCTTTAAATTTCTTTGGATACGAAATACCTAAATCATTTTTCAGCATTTTTAAATCAAATTTTAAATTATGACCTATTATTACTTTTTCAAATATCTTATTTATAGCTTTTATAGCATCTTCTTTAGCAATATTTTTTGCATTTTTATGTAGTATTGGAACATAATAGCTTTTATCTTGATTGCAAAACGAAAATCCAACTATCTTATCATCATAATTAAGCCCTGTTGTTTCGGTGTCAAATCCAACCTCATCACCTAAATTGTCTATAATCTTAAATAATTCTTCTTTATCATCTAATAAGGTTTTTGTATATTTTAAGCTTACTTGTTTTTCTTCTTTTATCTCGCTTTGTTTATCTATAAATTTTAAGAATTTAAATAATTCAAATTCTCTTAATTCATCTTCAATATTATTAAATATATTAATACTTGGCTTACTAGCCTTGCTTAGAAAATCTCCTAAAGGCAAATCATCAACTAATTTTGCTAATTTTTTAGATAAAACCGCATCATCTTTATGTTCGGCTAATTTTTTTTGAGAACTTTTATTGCCTAATACATTTAGATTTTTATATACATTATCAAGGCTATCGTATTCGTTTAATAATTTTTTAGCAGCAACTGGTCCAATACCAGGAATACCTTTAAAATTATCAGCACTATCGCCTACTAAGGTTAAATAATCAAGCATTTGATAAGGCTTAACTCCAAATTTCTCAATACAAGCTAACTCATTTATAATCTCATAATTCTTACCAATTAACTCGGTATTATTATCATCAAGCAATTGATAAAGGTCTTTATCGGTTGAATAAATGCTAGTAAATAAGCCTTGTTGCTTAGCAAACTTACTAACACTAGCAATAATATCATCAGCTTCATAATTAGGAATTTCTATTGATAAAAATCCTGATTTTTTAATAAGCTCGATACATACTGGAATTTGCTCTTTTAATTCAGGCTCTAATTCTTTTCTATTAGCCTTATAATCAGGCAAAAGCTCTTTTCTAAATGACCCGCCCGAGCTATCTAGTGCAAAAACTACATAATCACATTCAATTTCTTCAACAATTTTTAACATAAAATTTAATAAACCAAATATCATTCCTATTGGTTTTTCATCTTTTGCACTTTTTAAATTCCTCATCGCATAATAAGAGCGAAATAGCACATTTAAAGTATCTACTACTATTATTTTTTTCATATTTTCTACCTTTGATTTTGCCTTTATGTTATCAAAAGAATAATTAATAAAACTAATAAAAACTAATTTTCATTTTTAATTTACTTTAAAGTTTAATTTAATAAATTTCGTGTTTTTTAAAGGAGATTTTATGAAAAAAATTAGCGATTTTATTTCAAAAAATTTAGCTATTTTGGTTTTAGTTTGCACTGCTTTTGCTTTGTTTTATCCAAGTATTTCTAATATTATTAAGACAAGTTATGTTAATTATTTGCTTGGAATTATTATGTTTGGAATGGGGCTTAGCGTTAGAGCTAGTGATTTTAAGGAATTATTTTTAAGACCTAAAGATGTGATTATAGGTATTTTTGCACAATTTATAATAATGCCTTTTATAGCTTTTGTTTTGATTTTTGTTTTCAAACTTGATAGTGCTTTAGCAATAGGTGTTGCTTTAGTTGGTGCTTGTCCTGGTGGCACTAGCTCAAATGTGATTAGCTACCTAGCAAAAGCTGATGTTGCTTTATCAGTTAGTATTACAAGCTGCACTACGATTTTAGCTCCGATAATTACTCCATTTATTACTTATTTATTAGTTGGAAAAAGCATTGATATTAACGCTATTTCAATGTTTATTAGCATTATTCAAGTGATTATTATTCCTATTTTATTAGGTGTTTTAGCTCATAAATTTTTACCTAAAATTACTGAAAAATTACAAGATATTTTGCCACTTATTTCAACATTTGGAATTGTAGCTATAGTAATGAGTGTAGTTGGTGCAAATGCAACAAAAATCTTAGATAATTTAGGCATTATTTTAATAGTTGTAATGCTTCATAATGTCTTAGGCTATCTTTTAGGCTTTTTTGCGGGAAAAATCTTTAAATTAGAATTAGCAAAACAAAAAACTCTAGCAATAGAAGTAGGAATGCAAAACTCAGGCTTAGCTACTTCATTAGCAACTACTCATTTTGCTGCTTATCCTTTAGCTGCTGTTGTGGCTGCTTTATTTAGCGTATGGCACAATATTTCAGGTGGGATTTTAGCAACAATTTTTAGAAGATTTTAATATTTGAAATTCCTATTTTAATTTTAAAATAGGAATTATTTTAAATTAACTTGTAAAACTAAACTAGCTTCTTTTAAATAATCAACAACTTTTTTTAATCGTTTTAAATTCTTCTTCACTTTTTGGCTTTTCGCCTGTTTTTTCACATTCAGCTAAGTATTTTTCATAGCTTTGAGTTTTTGTTTTAAAAAATGCTTTAAGCTTTTTAAACATTGCTTGTCCTTTATCTTGTATAAGCAAACTTGCTTCTTAATTAACCTCAAGCACAATTAGAATTTAAACGCTCTTTCTCACGCTTTAAAAATTCTTCTTTGCTTAAAGGCTCTTCATTTGGGTATTTTTCCTTATGTTCTCTTAAATAAGCTTCATAATCAGGAATACCACAAGCTGCTTTGAGTTTATCAAAAAATCCCATAGCTTTCTCCTTAAGTTAAAATAAAATCTAAAGATAACATAAAAGATTTGCTAATCAATCTCTTTTATGCTCTAATCTAAATTCTCTTGGATTTTGTGGATTTTTACCTTGCCATAATCCTAATTTATTGGCTCTTGCGTATTTTTCATCATCTAAATATTTTTTCGTATAGTTTTGATACGACCACGCACAACCATTTCTTACCATTGCTTTATTTATATCTTCACCATTAGCATAGACAATACCTACAACCCGTCCATATTTATCTTTGTCTTTAATCTCTAACTTAATATCTTTATTTTTAAGAAAATCACTTAGCATATTTTTACAAAATTGCCCGTATTCTTGAGCGCTTTCTGGTGCGTCTATACCATAAAATCTCACTTTGATTTTTTCTCCTTTGCTAAGCAAAACTATAGTATCTCCATCACTTACTTTTTCTAGTGAATACTCTTTAGTAAAAGAAGTAAAATAAGAAAAATTTGCAACTACTAAAAAAATAATTAAAGCAATTATTTGATATTTAAATGGTAATTTTTTAATTAATTGCATTTGTGCTTTTGTTGGTTTTTTCATATTAATCCTTAAAATTATTTTTTATATAATATTATTTTTAAAAGGATTTTACAATGGTTTTTATAAAAGGTTTTATATTAATATTATCATTAATTGTTGCTATCGGAGCTCAAAATATGTTTGTAATAAAACAAGCAATATTAAAAAATCATATAATTTTAATATGCAGTATTTGTTTTATTTGCGATGCTATTTTACTTACTTGTGGAGTATTTGGAGTTGGTAAAGTATTATTAAAAAACGAAACAATAAGTTTAATAGTTACAATTTTAGGTATATTATTTTTAATCACTTATGCGATGATTTCACTAAAATCAGCCTTTATGAACACTAATTGTGATTTTCACAATGATAATGAAAAATTAAGTGTAAAAAAAGCAATAATTTTAACCTTAGCAATTACTTTACTAAACCCACATGTTTATTTAGATACCATATTTTTAGTTGGAGCAAACGCTATAAATATTCAACAAAATGAAAGGATATTATTTTTCTTAGGTGGTGTATGTGCTTCTTTTTTGTGGTTTTTTTCTTTAGGATTAGGAGTTAGTAAAATTAGTAAAATACTTTTAAATAAAAAAATATATTTTTTTATAGAAATATTAACTAGCTTAATAATGATTTATATAGCTTATGATTTATTAAAAATTTTAATCAATTAGCCATAAAATAGCTTTTTTGTTATTATTTTACGCTTTTTAATTTTAACTTCTTGATGATTTTAAATTCTAGTATTTAAAAAATTAGTCTAATCATAATTTTAATTTTTATTTATACATTAAGCTTTATTATAAAAATAACAGAGCTTAATGTTTTTATAACTTTAAGATAAAAATATTAAATCAGTTTTGTGTCTTATTTTTATTCTTAGCTTTTTGTACAAAATATAATGCTATTAACGCTATTACAAATCCTAAGATAAAAGTTAAACCATAAGAAGCATATAGTTCTAATGCCAAACGCTCTTGCGATATAAATTTATCAAATTCCCCTACACTTTTTACTAAGTTAATTGTTTCTTCAATATTTTTCAACGAGTTATAAGGGTTATTAGGATTCTTTAAATACAACATAAAAGCAAATACCTTAGTGCTAAATAAACTAGCAGCTATTAAACCTACAATAACACCAATACCGATATTTTTCATTTTTTTCATTTTTTTCCTTTAATTTTATTTTCTTTATTTTTAAATTTAAAATGGATTAAAGGCAAAATATAGGCAAAATAACTTTGCAATATTTAATCTTACAAATTATTTAGCTTTTAATAATTCTGTTATATGCTATTATCTTTTGCACTAATTTTGCCGTTATTTGGTATTGACAACCAATTATTACTTAGCCTATAGCCTGTAAAATTTTTTGGTAATTACTTTGTTGAATTGCTTTATATACAAAATAAATATCTATTAAAACATAAATATATAAAGCCCATAAAATAAATATCCCTATAAAAAGAAGCATACTAATTAAGCCTATTAAAAATATTCCTAATTTTAAAAAACCTAAAGACCTATTACCTTGATAAAACCTATCAATACCTAATATCCCGAAGAAAAACCCTAAATTCATTGCCAATATAGGGTGTTTGTAATTAATACAAGAAAGATTTTTAAATTTTTCTTCACTTAAGCTGTCAAGTTTATTGCTTAGCATAAACTTTTGCTCGCTTGATATTTTATTATCAAGCAACATTAAATAAGAACTTTTGTCCATAATGACTCCTTTGATTAAATAAAAGAGCTATTGTAATACCCCCCCCCGCTAACAAGAAGTTAATGGATTAAAATTATTTAATAATTATTCAAGATTTTTAAAAATAAAATTATAAAAAAAGATAAAAATATTTGCTAATAAAGATAATTTGTATTAGCTAACTAGCTACTTAAATTTATCAGCATTTTGTTTTACGCTTGCTTGTTTGTTCTATGAAAAACTCCTTTTTAGTTAAAGGAGTTTTATCAGGGTGCATTTTCTTAAAATGCTCTAAATATTTTTCATAATCAGGTGCTCCAAGCATTGCGTAAAAAAACTCACGAAGCTGCTTTTTCATAAACCACTTCTTTAAGTGGAATGCTAAACCTATTAGAATAACTTTCTTTCCAAATTAGAACGAATTTAATTCCAACTATTATGGTAACTAATAAGAAGAAAATCGTTAAAATAGCATTTACTACATTAGAATGTGCTACTTGTTTAGCTTTATTAAATTCTTTTAAAGTCGCTTCACTATTATCTCCTGCATTAATTTTTACTAATAATTCATCAGCTTTAGCAAAATTAATTTGAGCTGTTGCTACGTGAGAAATTGAGTTTGCGATTTTGCTTTCACTTTGTGGTAATACCTTTGCAATACCTGCTGTAAATGTAGTTGAGATTACAAAAAGCGCAGGTAAAACAATAGCTAAGATATACTTTCTTTTTCCCATTTTAATAAATACAGAGCCACATAAAAACATAGCAACTACTGCTAAAAGTTGATTTGATACGCCAAAAAGCGACCAAAGTGAATAAATTCCGCCAAGTGGGTCAATCGCACCACCATATAAGAACCAGCCCCATCCAGCAACACAAATTAAAGTAGCGAATATATTTGCTCCTAAATTACTTGTGTTTGCAAGTGGCTTATAAACATTTCCTAACATATCTTGAACCATAAATCTACAAGTTCTAGTTCCCGCATCAACTGCTGTTAAGATAAATAATGCTTCAAATAAAATAGCGAAGTGATACCAAAATGCCATCATTTCCTTTCCACCGATTAGCTCGTGAATAATTAATGATAAACCTATTGCAAATGTAGGTGCTCCACCTGTTCTACTTAATATAGTGCTCTCACCTATATCATTAGCAAGTGTTTGAATATCAGCAGGAGTTACGCTAAATCCCCAAGCACTAATAGCTGCACTCGCACTCTCAAGTGTCGTGCCTATAATTGCTGGTGCTGAATTTATTGCAAAATATACTCCAGGTTGAAGTATACAAGCAGCAATTAAAGCCATAATAGCAACTGCACTCTCCATTAACATTGAGCCATAGCCTACCATTTTTGCTTGTGTTTCATTTTCTAGCATTTTTGGACTTGTTCCACTAGAAATTAATGCGTGAAAGCCTGAAATCGCCCCACAAGCAATATTTATGAATAAAAATGGAAATAATCCACCTGCAAACACAGGGCCTGTGCCATCTATAAAATGTGTAACTTTTGCCATTTTAATTTCAGGAGAAACTAAAACAACACAAATAGCCATTATCAAAATTACACCAATTTTTAAAAATGTTGAAAGATAATCTCTTGGTGCAAGTAAAAACCAAACTGGTAAAATCGCAGCTATCATTCCATAGCCCATCATTATAAAGCTAAGTTCAAGAACGCTAAAATCAAAATGTCTTGCTAAATCAGGGTCGTTTGATACAACTTTTCCTAAATATAAAGCTATCATAAGTAAAACAAAGCCAATTATACTAGCTTCTCCGACTGCACCTGGGCGAATAAATCTCATATAAATTCCCATAAAAATAGCAATAGGAATTGTTGAAGCTATTGTAAATGTCCCCCAAGGAGAATGTGCTAAAGCTTTTACAACAACCATAGCTAAAATAGCAATGATAATTAGCATAATAAGAAAAATTCCTATCATAGAAACAACACCAACGAAATTCCCCATCTCGTCTTTAATCATTTCGCCAAGACTTTTTCCACCGCGTCTGCTTGATACAAAAAGCACAACAAAATCATGCACGCTACCAACCAAAACACCACCAATTAATATCCATAATACACTAGGCAAATATCCCATTTGAGCTGCTAGGATTGGTCCAACAAGTGGTCCTGCACCTGCAATTGCAGCAAAGTGATGGCCAAATAAAACATATTTGTTTGTAGGAACAAAGTCTTTTCCATCGTTAAGTGCTACAGCAGGAGTAATCTTAGTAGCATCAACGCCGCAAAGCTTAGTTTCTATAAACAAAGCATAAAATCTATAGCCGATTGTATAAATACAAACAGCAGCTACAACTATCCAAGCAGCATTTATTGTTTCGCCATTATTTAAAGCAATAACGCCCATACAAAATGCTCCAAGAATAGCAACAACTATCCATAAAAGCTTATTCATAGCTTCTCCTTAAAAATAAATTAATTTTTTAATCTAATTAAAAATGTGAGTAAGTATTATAATCTAAAATTATAATACTTATAAGAATTTTATATTAAAAGATAAAAATATAAAAAAATTACGAGTTAAATTATTAATATTTATTATAAATGTTTCCATAATACTCAATATTCTCTGCATTGCCTAAAGCATTTACTTTATCTGCTATTTTTTGAGCGTTAATTTCTAAATCAAATTCACTAGCTTCACTAAAAGCCATATTAACATCTATAACACTATCTAATCGCTTAATGGCATTAAAAGTTGCTAAAGTATTGTCAAAATCACTAGCTTCAATTAAAACGATAAATTTTTTATCAATTACTTGCTCTATGTTGGCATCTTTTATATTTTTTATTTCGTTTTCAAATTCTTCATTTGCAATAACTACTAAAGATGAAATCATTAAAAATCCTTTTTGTATAAAATTTTTGAATAAGCATTGAGCTTTAATGTATTTTTATCAAATAATATTGAATTAAGATATAAATTACCTATATTTATTTTATCCTTACCTATACAAATATTATTTTCTAAATCGCAAGAATAAGCAAAATTTAAATTATCACTTAAAGCGCAATTATAAACTAAATTATCACTTTCTATATTAGTAATTTCATTTAATTTATCATCATTAATTATAACTTTTCTATCAGTTGAGCAAGAGATAATATTATCTTTTTTATAATCTACATTATAAATATTATCTTTATGAACTTCCTTGCTTATAAAATCATTAGAATTTAAATCATAAACAACTATTTTTCCACTTTCAAATCCTAAAGCAATTTTTGCCTTTTCTTTATTAATACTTGCAGCATTTATGCTTGCGTTTGAAAAATGAACTTTTTTTATTAAGTTAAATGATAAATCTCTTATGATTAGTTCGCTTCCTAAAGAAGTAAGAATTATTTTATCTTTATATAAAAATGCCTTATTAATATCGCTTGAGATTTTAAATTTCAATAATTTATTATCTTTATAAATGTTTAAAGTCTTTAACCCATCTTTTGAACTAATTGCTAAAATGCTACTATCGTAATCATCAATAAAAATAATATTATCATCAAGGCTTAAAACCTTATCATTATTTTTATAAATATCATTGCCACACGCTACAAATTCATTATTGATATAATTTATATAACAATCATATTCTAAATATTCTAATTCATTTAGGTTTAGCTCACTTGCTAAACCTAAACTAGCTATAAATAATAGCAATTTTTTCACTTTAATCCTTCATTTATTACATCAAGTAAATTTGAACGATGTTTGCCTAATTCATCATTTCTAAAATCAGGCTTAAATGTGTTTTTGATTCCACTATCAATATTTGCTTGTGGTGCGTGGCATTGAACGCAGTTATATCTTGCTTGAGATATAGAATCAAGTTTTTTCTCATTTCTTAAATCATAATAATGGCTTGCTGGCATAGGAGTTGCTTCTTCAATACTAAGCTTTACACGCTCATTGTCAGCACCTAAATCATGACAGCTAAGACACATATTATTATCTTGAGTAATTGGTAAAAAATCTTCTACATTGTGTGGAATTTGTGGTGGAGCATTTAAATAAGCTCTTTCAAAACGCTCTGCTTCTCCAGCTTCTTTTTCAGAGTATGTAAAATTCTTGATTTCTAATTTTGTTTCATCGTTTAGTGAATGTTTTCTTAAACCAATTTCAGTATCACTCACACTAGCAGCAATCAACAAACTACTAGCAGCTAAACTTAAAAATATTTTTTTCATTTTTTTCCTTTCAAAAAATTAATTAAATTAAAATTAAGTGCATCATCATCGCATACTTCAATACATCTAGCACACTTAATGCACTCACTATTGCTAACATTACCACTATATTTTGTAATAAGTGATAATACTTGAGCTTCTGGACAAATCATTTTGCATTTCATACATTTAGTGCATTTATTTAAATCATAACTTACTTTTAACATAGCAAATTTTGAAATTAAACTATAAAAAGCACCTAATGGACAAAGATGCGAACAAACTAAATTCCTTTGCACAAATAAATCAAGTAAAAATATAATAATTGCAACAAATATAGCCGAAGTTTGCATAAAAATTATTCCCCTAGTAATTATTCCTATATGAGAATACTTTTCAAATACTGGCTCATTTGCTATCAAACACAAAATCAAAATACTAAATAATATAAAATATCTAGTGTTTTGTTTAAAATTAGTCAGCTTAGAGCTTTTAAAACTTGTGTTTTGCTTGATAAAATCTGCTAAATTTGTAATCAAATTAACAGGACAAACAAAAGAACAAAATGCGCGACCCAAAAATAAAGCATAAATAATAAAAACTAAAAATGCAGATATAAATAATCCCACATTAAGAGTAAAAGTTGCTAAAAATATTTGCAAATATGCAAAAGGATCGCTTAAGCTAATACTATTAAATAATAGCGAAGAGCTAAGATTTCCTTTTAAAATAAAATCAGCACTAGGTAATAGAAATAAAACTAAAAGTCCTAATTGGATAAATCTTCTTAAAATCAAATATTTATTTTTTAATATCTTCATTAAAATTCTCCATCATTTAGGTAATTTATAGCTTTTTTCTCATCGTGTTTTTTGCTAGTATCTATGTGTTTTAATCTTTCATCATCACCACTAATCCAGCCTTTAACATAATTATCATTTCTCTCACCCAATATAAAACTAGTAGGCAAAATAACAATAGCTGGCTTTTTAGTAATACAAACTTTTTCACATAAACCACAACCCACACAATAATCATAATCAACCTTAGGCACTAACATTGCATGTTTTTTAGTTCGCTCATTTCTTTTATATTCAAGCTTTAAAGCTTTATCTATAAAAGGACACGCCCTATAGCAAGCATCACATTGAATTCCAAAATGAGCTACACAAGAGCTTTCATCTACTATTGCACGACCAATATTTACTAAAGAAATTTTATTAATACTTTTATCTAGCGCATCTGTCGGACAAGCCTTAATACAAGGCAAATCATCGCATAAATAGCAAGGAATTTCATTTGCACTAAATTTAGGAGTTCCTAAACTAGCAAATTCCCCTATCTTAGCTAAACTTAAAGTATTATAAGGGCAAGCTTTTACACATTTAGCACAACGAATGCAATTAGCCAAAAAATGTTTTTCACTAACAACTCCTGGTGGGCGTAGAAAAAAACTCTTTTTAAGTTCAATTTTGCTTTCACTTTTTGGTGTATCGTTTAGTTTGAATATGCTAAAAGTTCCAACACCAACCGCTAAAATCTTTATAGTATTTGTAAAAAATTGCCTTCTCATAAATATTACGCCTTAGTTATTTTTACTGCACACTTTTTAAAATCAGTTTGTTTTGAAATTGGACAAGTTGCATCTAATGTAACTTTATTAATATAAACATTCTCATCAAACCAAGGAACATAAACAAGACCTCTTGGTGGTTTGTTTCTTCCACGCATATCAATACGAGCTTTAACTTTTCCACGGCGAGATTCTATCCATACTAATTCTCTTTGCTCAACTCCTAAAGCTTTAGCATCTTCTGGGTGAATATAACACATAGCTTCAGGAACTGCACGGAATAATTCAGGAACTCTCATTGTCATTGTTCCACTATGCCAATGCTCTAAAACCCTACCAGTACATAACCAGAATGGATATTCTTTAGATGGTCTTTCAGGTGCTTTCATAAATGGTCTAAAGAAAATCTTAGCTTTATTTGTAATTGCTGTTGCTTCTTCGCTTGTTGGTTTTACTAAATCACCACTTTTAATTGATTTATCAAAATCCCCATAGAATGCAAAATCACCTTCAGGATTTGCTTTTTTAGCATATACATCGTATTTTGTATTAAATCTCCATTGAGTTTCTTTACCATCAACAACAGGCCATCTTAAGCCCCTTACCTTATGATAAGTTTCAAAACTAGCTAAATCGTGTCCGTGACCAGCTCCGAATTTTCTATATTCTTCCCATAAATATTTTTGAATAAAGAAATTATAGCCTTTAAATACATTGCCATCACTACCTTTTACATTTCTACTATCGCCTTTAACTTCGCTATTTAACCAATCTTTTAAGCTTTCACTATCATCTAATGAAATTTCTTTACATTCTTTATTAGCAAATAAAACATCATATAAAGTATCATCTTCTTTATATCCCATTTCTTTAGCTTTTTCTAATACGCTTGGTAATGTTGTCTTTTCATCAATTTTTACTTCATTCCAAACTTCGCTTAATTTAAAGCGTTTGCTAAGCTCTAATAATTGCCATAAATCACTCATAGCTTCACCAACTGGCAATACTTGTTGTCTCCAATGTTGAGTTCTTCTTTCTGCGTTTCCGTAAGCTCCCCATTTTTCATAAATCATAGCTGTAGGTAAAATTAAATCCGCAACTTTTGCACTAATTCCAGGATAGCAATCACTTACTACTATAAAATTATCTTTTTCTCTAGCAGCTTTTATCCAGTGATTTGCATTTGCAGTATTTTGCCAAGGATTATTTACCATAACCCATGCGAATTTTTGTTTTCCATCTTCAAGATTTCTCATCATTTGCATAAAGTGATTTCCTTGAACACCATTAATTGTTCCTTCAGGAACTTTCCAAAGTTCTTCACTTTTAGCTCTATGTTTAGGATTTGCTACAACCCAATCAGCAGGTAAGCGGTGTGCAAAAGTTCCAACTTCTCTTGCTGTTCCACAAGCACTTGGCTGACCTGTTAAAGAGAATGCTCCATCACCTGGTTTTGCTTGTTTTCCTACTAATAAATGCACAGTGTATGCAAGTTCATTTACCCAACTACCACGAGTATGTTGGTTAAAGCCCATAGTCCAAAAGCTTACTACCTTTCTATTTTTTTCAATATATAAATCAGCTAATGCTTTTAATTTTTTCTTAAATTCTTCTATATCTTCATCAGGATTTCCTTTAGCTACGCTTGCAACATAATCTAATGTATAAGGTTCAAGTGCTTTTTTGAAATCTTCAAATTGAATTTGCCAGTTAAGTGCTGCTTGAGCTTGATGTTTCATTTCAAATTTTTCACCATCTTTTACACCTAAATGACTTAATGCTATTGCTTCATCTTTGTCTAAAGTGATTGCATTTTCTTTAGCAACGGTATCTTTTTCAGCTTCGCTAAAGCTTGGATGATTTGGATTATTTCTCATTCCATATCCAATATCAGCAAATCCTGTTGTAAATACACAATGATTTTTTACAAATTCCCAATCAATTGCTTTTGGATTGTTATATACAATTTCTCTAGCAATATAATTCCATATTGCAATATCAGAACTTGGAGTAAATATAAGTTCCATATCAGCAATGTCGCTAGTTCTTGTTGTATAGGTTGAAAGATTTACAATTTTTACTTTTTCAGGGTCTCTTAATTTTCTATCACTTACACGGCTCCATAAAATTGGGTGCATTTCAGCCATATTTGAACCCCAACAAATAATAGTATCAGTAAGTTCAATATCATCATAGCAACCTGCAGGCTCATCAATACCAAATGTTTGCATAAAACCAATAACAGCACTTGCCATACAATGTCTAGCATTTGGGTCTATATTATTGCTTCTAAAACCAGCTTTAAATAATTTTGAAGCAGCATATCCTTCTTGAATAGTATGCTGACCACTTGCAAACATTCCTATACCATTTACACCTTGTTCTTTTAAAGCTTTTTTCATATGTTTTTCCATCTCATCAAAAGCTCTTTTCCAAGATACTGGAGCAAATTTTCCGTTCTTATCAAATTCACCCTTAGCATTTACTCTTAATAAAGGCGTTACAAGTCTATCTTCTCCATACATAATTTTTGCATTAAAATATCCTTTAATACAATTTAAACCACGATTTACAGGTGCTTCAGGGTCGCCCTTAGTAGCTACAATTTTGCCATTTTTAGTAGCAACCATAATACCACAGCCAGTTCCACAAAATCTACAAACTGCTTTATCCCAAGTCCATTCACTTGTTTCGTCTTTTGCTAAAGCAATAGTAGGATTTATGCAAGCTGCTGCACTTGCAACTGCTGTGCTCTTTAAAAAATCTCGTCTTTGCATTTATTCTCCTTATAATAATAATGTAAAAATAGATTAGATTATTTGCTTTAAAATCTTATTGATTAAGATTAATATTTTTTTTAAAGTAAAGCACATAAATATTATCAACATTAAATTAACTTAAAATTCTTAATTCAATAAAAATTGAAAAAACATTCATAAAATAATATAAAATATTTAAAAATTAAATTAAATTTAAAAAAATATATTAATTGCCATCAATTATTTTTAAGCTTTTTTATATTAAAGTAGTGTTTCAAATTTTCACAAGGTGTATAAATGAAAAAACCAACAAACAAACTTTTATTAGCCCTTTGCATAGTAATTGGGATTTTTATTGGTGGTGGAATTTATACTTTTATAATAGCAGATGGCTTTTTAATGATGACTTCTAAACCTGAAGCCTGTAGTAAATGTCATATTATGACAGATGTTTATGATAGCTGGGCAAAAGGTGAGCATTCAAGCAATGCAGGTTGCGTAGATTGTCATTTACCTCAAGGTGATGTGGTAGCTTATTGGACTAAAAAAGCTTATCACGGATTAAAACACGGCTATTATTTTACAGTAGGAGGAAATCCACCTAATTTAGAACCTACCGAAATGACACACGAAGATGTTAATCGCAATTGTGCGACTTGTCATAAAGACTACGCACATAATGCAATCAATGCAACGACAAAATTAAATAGCGAGCCACTTGATTGCCTTAGCTGTCATAGAACAATAGGTCATTTACATAATTAAAAGGAGAAAATATGTCAAAATCAGTTTATGTTGCGGCTATTGTGGTAGCTGCTTTAGGTGGTGCAGGCTTATTTGCACTTAATACAAACATTGCAGAACATAAAGGTGAAAGTAAAACTCAACCATTAAAAACTTTTGAAATTAGTGATGAAGAACCAGATTTTGCAAAATGGGGTAGAAATTTCCCAGCTCAATTAGATGGTTATTTACAAATGAAAGATGAGTATATTGAAACACCATTTGGTGGAAGTTTACCTTATAGTAAGATTATTCGCTGGCCGGCTGCGACAACATTTTGGAATGGATACGCTTTTGCGGTTGATTATTCTAAACCAAGAACTCACTATTACTCACAAATTGACCAAATGGAAACAAAAAGAAACAATAAAGAATATCTAAATGCTCACGGATTACCTGCATTTAAAGGTCAGCCTGGTGCTTGTGTAAATTGCCATACTGGTTACTTAACTGCTATTTATAAAAGTGATAAATTAAGCCCAAGTTTTATGCTAGGTAAAACTGAAGTAATGGGTGCAAAGAAAATGGGATTTTTTGATGTATTTGGTGAAAAAGGCGAAGCTATGAAAGAAGCTTGGACAAATATGAATAAAATGCCTTATTTTGATGTTATGAAAAAAGTAGAAGAAAAATACGGAGATGGAATTCACGGCTCTCATATGGGATCAACCTGTGCGGATTGTCATAACCCAGATGATATGAGCCTTCGTGTAACTCGCCCTGCTTTTGTTAATGCTATGGTTTTAAGAGGCTATGAAGCAGACGCTAAAAGTGGTATCAAAGCTAGTAGAAAAGAAATGAGAAATTATGTTTGTATGCAATGCCACGTTGAGTATTATTTTGAAGGTAAAGATAGCACTTTAACATTCCCATGGACAAAATGGAAAAAAGATGAAGCATTTAAAATAGAGAATTTTGATGAATACTATGATGAAAAATTTGCAAATGGTGAATTCCCATATGATTACATTCAAAAAGATACAAAAACAAAAATAATTAAAATGCAACACCCAGAAGCTGAAATGTATTCAAGCTCTTTACATTATAGAAGTGGTGTAACTTGTGCAGATTGCCATATGCCATACAAAAGAGATGGAGCAAACAAAGTAACTAATCACAATATACTATCTCCATTAGCTGATATAAATGCAGCTTGTAAAACTTGCCATCCACAAAGCGAACAAGTATTAAAAGATAGAATTAGCTTTATTCAAAATCGCCACGCTTATGAGCTTAGAGGTTGTGAAAATAACTTATTAGCATTAATTGCTGATATAAAAACAGCTCGTGAAGAATTAGCAAAACTTCCTGAATTTGCAAGTCTTGAAGATAAAGCAAGAGATGATGCTATTTCAAAAGTTATAGAAAAAGCACAATATGCTCATAGAAAAGCACATATTAGATGGGACGTATCATTTAGTGAAAATAGCTATGGCTTCCACTCACCACAAGAATTTATGAGAATTATAGGTCAATGTAAAGAAGTAGCTAGAGAAGGACAAGCAGAGTTAGCAAATGCGTTAGCTCCTTATGGAATTAAAATTGAATTAACAAAAACAGCAACAATTCCAGCAGCACCTCTAAAACTAGATCACAAACCACCAACAGGTTCTCTACCAACAGAAGCTATGAAAAAAGTTGATGAGGATGTAAAAAATCTAAACTTTAAATAAAAAATTGCGAGATTTTCTCGCAATTTACTCATTAATTAAAGCCCAATTTTAATAGTATAAAAATTAAAACATTATATAATTGAAAATAAGAATTTAGTTTAAATATATTTTAATTAGTGTTAAAGCTAACTAATTTAATTGCTAAAATAATGTAATCTTAAATTATCAAAAAAAGGCTTATATTGTGCAAAATGATAAAGAAATAATTCTGATAGTAAATCTTAAAAAAAGCCTATTATTTTCTATATATAAATCACTATTTTTATTACTTCCTAATGTTTTTATATGCTTGTATATCATTATAATTTTTGCTTGTATTTTGTATTTTAATGATGGTTATTTAGTGATATTGCTATTTGTTTTATTTGCCCTTCCTCACCATTTTCGTTTTATGCTTTTTCCACTTATGATAAGAAAAATTATCTGTTATGATGAGTATTTTGAAATCATTAGGCTTTTTAGTAAAACAAGGATATATTATGATAATTTAAAAGAATATTATTTCGAATATTTAAACATTAGATTTTCATCACACAAAATTTTACATCTATCTTATAAAAACAAATTCCTTAGCAGCATTATAAACACCGAATTGCTTAATCCAGAAGATTTAGAAAAATTCATAGAATTATTAAACGCATAAGGCATTAACAAACAAGTTTCAATCATAGATGATAAAATATTTTATAATGTTTTTAGCATTATAGATAAAATCTTTAAAATTTAAATCTAAGTTATTAAGAGTTTTAAAGGTATTACAGCTAATAAAAGTAACATAAATATAATCTGTATTAAAAATCAAATTCTCATTTTAAATTCTAAATTTTAAAACTAAACTTATTTGTAAAATCTAAAATATTAGAATTTAAAACATACGCAATTAATAGTATCTTAAATAGCTTTTATTAGTGATTTTTCATATTAAATTATGGAATTTAAATTATAAATTTCCAAATCCAAATTCTTATTTTAAATTCCATAATATTTAACCTTAAAATAAATGAAATAACAACTAGAATATAAAAACTGCTGTTAAGAAACCTACCTTGATTTTTATAAATATAAGTAAGTATAAAGGTTAGAAAAACCTAGATTATGTTAAAACAAAGATAATGACTAATTATGTAATAAGGATACGAGAATAACTAAATGAAGTTTGTATCCGTCCCCTTCTAAGTAAAAATAAATCAGAATAAGTTTTTGAATAGAAAAAATCTATTAATTTTTAAATTTATTAAATGAAAACAGAAAAAATTACAAAGCAAATATTTGCCTTGTAAATCCACATTCTCAACCATTGCAACATTTTAAAATTGTGATAACAAAAACTTACTATTAGCTTTAAATTATAGATAAAAATATTTAAAGCCAAGAACTTTTTTTACTCGCTAAAGTTAGATGAATTTTTATGGAATATATTGCTTAAGCTTGACTTAATATTATTTTTGCAAAACTCAAACTACATAAAATATCATTACAATATGATTTTAAGGACTTAACAAGATTAATTTAATTTTATCTATTTTGTAAAATTTAATAACGATTATACATATTACAAGTATATGATTTCGTGCATTAGTTTTTATACTTTAAAAGCTCTTTAAATTCCATTATAAAACTTTAAGCGATATTACAATCAAGTATTTTAAAAATTCGCCACATTTTGTATATGATATATATATTTACTACTTACATTTTTTAATGTTATTTTTACAATTTTAATTATAATTTTATTTGCTTTGCTAATAAAAAACACTTAAAACTCTAATCTTTTATATTTTTAAAATTAGTTTAAAATTTAATAAAATATATATCTTAACTTAAAAACTATGGAATTTAAAATAAAAGTTTATTTTTTAAATCTAATTTTAGCCAAACTACTATTTTATACTCTAAATAAATCTATTTATAAATACCATAAAATCTAAAAAATTAAAATAAGAATTTCAAAACTTAATATAAATTGTAAAGAATAAATAAGATACCAATTATAAGTAAGTAAAATTATTGAAATTCTTTTGATAGGTTATTTATATTAGTTATAAAAAATCATTTTAAGCTTAAATTTTATTTTGACTTTCATAATTTAAATTAGTATTTGCAAATTCCAATTTGCTTAAGATATATTTAGCAAAATCTTCACTATCATTTGGACATTTACACACATTATAATCACCTTTATACTGATGTCTATATTCAATATCTAATTCTAAAATAGTTTCAGAACAATCAATACAAAATGATAGTGGATATATTAAAACACTTTTATTGCCTAATTTATCTAATTCATCACTAAGTGCAGGTTCTAACCATTTTACAGGTCCTAATTTTGACTGATAAGCTAATTTAATTTCTTTAAAATCGTTTTGTAATTTATCCTTTAATATAGCAAAATGTTCTTTTATATGCTCTTCGTAAATATCACCCTTTTCTATAGTTTTTATCGGTAAAGAATGTGCTGATATTATCAAGCAATCAATATTTTTATATTTTTGTATCTCATTTAAAATAATATTATTATAAAGCTCATCTTGGTAAAAATAAGGTATTTCTTTTATACTGATTTTTTTATCAAAATTTTTATAAAAATCTTGCAAAGATGATGTAGTAGTGGTTATAGAATGATGTGGATATAAAGGAAATAGTATTATTTCATCATTATCTTTAAAATCATATTTAGCTAAGACTTCTTTAGCAAAAGGCGGAACATAAGTTGATATAAAATCAAAATGAAAATCTTTTTGCAAAGAATTTAATTTATCACAAAGAGATTTTTGGATTTTAGTTAAAGGACTTTTACCACCTATTTTATTATAATTTTCTTTCATAGATTTAATACGAAATTTTCTTATCATAAATGCTACAAGACTTCTTAAAAAATCTGATTTTATTCCCAAAATATTTGGGTCATTAAACATATTTTTTAAAAATACTTCACATTCATCAAGTTGATTTACACCACCCATATTGAGTAAAAAAACATATTTCATATACAAACCTAAAATTATCCAAGTAAGATACTTGGATAAATATTATTTGTCTTCATTAAAAGAACCCAATTTGAGAATTTTTTGCATTCTTTTTGCAACCAATTCATCAAGATTTAATGGTTTTAGTTCTTCTATTTTTTCTAAAACATAATTTTGTATATTATTTGCAGTAATCTCTTTGTTTCTATGAGCAATGCCTTCTTCTATAATATCATCTATTAATCCTTGCTCATATAAATCATCAGCACTTATTTTCATAGCCTTTGTTGCAGCTTCACTTTTACTTGGGTCATTCCATAATATAGCAGCACAACCTTCAGGAGATATTACAGAAAACACTGAATTTTTAAGCATAGCTAATTTATCAGCTACACCTAAAGCTAAAGCTCCACCACTTCCGCCTTCTCCAATTACTATAGAAATAATTATTGTTTTTAAAGCGCTTAATTCATATAAATTTGTAGCAATTGCCTCACTTTGACCACGCTCTTCAGCTCCTACTCCAGGATAAGCACCTGGAGTATCTACTAAAAATACAATAGGTATTTTAAATTTTTCAGCCATTTTAGCAAATCTTAAAACCTTACGATAACCCTCTGGATGTGGCATACCGAAATTTCTATGTAATTTATATTTTGTTCCACGACCTTTTTGTTCGCCTATTAACATTACTTTTTGCTCGCCAATATAACCAGCAAAACAAACTATAGCAGGGTCATCTCTAAATGCTCTATCTCCATGTAATTCATGGGCATTTTTTAAAATTATTCTCACATAATCAAGAGAATATGGTCTATCAGGATGTCTTGCTAGCTGTAGTTTTTGAAAATCACTTAAGTTTTTATAGGTTTTTGTTAATTCTTTTTCTAAATTCTTTTTTAAAATCTTAACTGCTTCTATATCGCCTTTAATATTAGCATTAATAATATCTTCATCTAATTGTTGAATATTTTTCTCAAAATCTAAATAAGCTGCCATCTTAATTAATCCAATTTTCTAAAAATCACTGAAGCATTCGTTCCACCAAAACCAAACGAATTACTCATAGCTGTTTTAATTGTATGCTTTCTAGCCATATTAGGCACATAATCTAAATCACAATCAGGGTCAGGGTTTTTATAATTTATTGTAGGTGGAACTATACTATCTCTCATAGCCATTAGACAAATTACTGCTTCAATAGCACCAGCAGCACCTAAACAATGTCCTGTTTGACCTTTTGTAGAACTTACTAAAGGCATATCATCTTTAAACAATTCTTTCATTGCTGCTGTTTCATTTTTATCATTAGCTGGAGTTGATGTTCCGTGTGCGTTAATATAATCAATTTTAATTTTATTAGCAGAGCAATCAAATCCCTTTGCCATACATAAAGCTTTTTTCATAGCTCTTAATGGACCATCTAAAGCTGGAGAAGTTATATGATTTGCATCTGCACTTTCACCAAACCCTATAACTTCAGCATATATTCTAGCACCTCTTTTTTTAGCATCTTCATAATCTTCTAAGACAAGAGCAGCTGCACCTTCTCCCATAACAAAGCCATCTCTACTAGCATCAAATGGACTACTAGCTGTTTCTGGAGTATCATTTTTAGTAGATAAAGCTTTCATTGAAGCAAATCCACCTATACCTACTGCACAAATAGCTGATTCAGCTCCAATTACTAACATTTTATTTGCTTGATTGCAAACTATTGTTTTATAAGCTTCGCCAATTGCGTGAGTTCCTGCTGCACAAGCAGTTACACAAGATAAATTTGGACCTTTCAATTTATAATCAATTGAAGCCATTCCCCCTAGCATATTAACTAGAGCTGAAGGTATGAAAAAAGGCGAAATCCTGCTTGCGCCCTTTTGCAAACATACATTAGAATTTTTCTCAATATTAGGTAAGCCACCAATTCCTGCTGCACTTACTACTCCAAATTCATCTAAATCAACTTCACTAATCACGCCATCAACCATTTTAAAATTAGCATCACTTATAGCTTCTTTTGCAGCGTGTAATCCAAGTTGAATAAATCTATCAGCTTTTTTAACATCTTTTGCGTTTAATACTGTTAAAGGATCGAAATCCTTAACTTCTGCGGCAATTTTAACACTTAAATCACTGGTATCAAAAAGAGTAATTTCTCCAACACCGCTTTTTCCATCACAAATCGCCTTAAACGAACTTTCTTTATCAAGCCCAAGGGCATTTATCATTCCAATGCCAGTTACTACTACTCTTCTCAATTTAAATCCTTATTGTTTTTTTGCTTCTATGTATTTTACTATATCATTAACTGTTGCGATTTTTTGACCATCTTCATCAGGAATAGAAATATCAAATTTTTCTTCTAAAGCCATAATTAATTCAACTACATCAAGTGAATCTGCACCTAAATCTTCAATAATTTTAGCATCAGGTGTAATACTAGCTTCATCAGCTCCTAATTCTTCTACAATAACTTTTTTAACATCTTCAAAAATAGACATTTTTTTCTCCTAAAATAAAATTAAACTCGTATTCTTACAAAAAAGTGTAAATAAATTACACATACATTCCGCCATTAACTTTTAAAATCTCACCTGTAATATAACTAGAATAATCACTTAATAAAAACGCAACTGCATTTGCAACTTCGCTAGGTTTACCAAATCTAGCAAGTGGAATTGCTTTATAATAAGTTTGTTTAATTTCATCACTTAATACATCTGTCATATCACTTTCTATAAATCCTGGAGTAATTGCGTTATAACGAACTTCTCTACTAGCTGCTTCTTTAGCAAAAGACTTAGTCATAGCAATAACCCCACCTTTACTAGCAGAATAATTTACTTGACCTGCATTTCCCATCTCACCAACAACTGAACTAATATTTACAACACTACCAAAACGCTTTTTACTCATCACTTTAAATGCTTCTTTACAACCTATAAAAGTTGAATTTAAATTAGCCTTTATAACATCATCAAAATCAGCTTCGCTCATTCTTAAAACTAATTTGTCTTTTGTAATTCCTGCATTATTTACTAAATAACTTAATTCTCCATCGCAATCAATTATTGTTTTAATAGCATTTGTAAAATCACTTTCACAACTTGCATCAAAACAAATAATTGCTGCTTTACCACCATTTTTTTCAATTTCTTGTTTTAAATTCTCTGCAAGTTCAGGTTTTGAACGATAATTAATCCATACTTTTAGACCAAATCCTGCTAAAACTCTAGCTATTTCAGCACCAATGCCTTTAGATGCACCTGTAATTAATACATTTTTTCCACTAAATTTCATATTTTCTCCTAGTCTTTAATGATAATATCCGAGTGATTTTTTTCTAAAAAATTATCTTCATAATCTTTTAAATCTTTTTTAAAATCTTTTGATTTTCTCATAACAAAGGCATAATACAATATTAAAGAAAACAAAATTATCCCCGCACATATTTCATAAATCCTAGAATGCCCGTAACTAGGCTCAATCAAACCTAACAAATAAGGACTAATACCCATTCCAACATCTAAAGCTATAAAAAATGTTGAATTTGCTAAGCCCATTTTCTCTTTAGGAGATAATTTTATAGCAAGTGATTGAAGACTTGAAGTAGCGTTTCCATATCCTAAAGCACAAAAAATAGCTGATAAATACATCATTAAAGAATTGTTTGTATAAGCTAAAATTATTAAACTTGCTACATAAAACAAAATAGAAGGAACTATTACATAATCTGCACCTATTTTATCAAATACTTTACCTGAAATTGGTCTTGAAAACACACTAATACAAGCATAAAATACAAAAAATAATGAACCTGCTTCAATTAAATTAAGCTCTTTTGAATAAGAACTTATAAAAGCAATAATTGCTCCATAAACAAAACCCATACAAAATACAACATAAGCAACACCCAAAACCGATTTTTCAATGTAATTAAAAATTGAAAAAGATTTTTTAACGTGATTTATCTTATGTTTTCTAAATCTTTTAACTTTTATTACTACACTTGAAATTAATGCTATTAATATACTAATTAAAGAAATTATAAAACATAAATTAAAATTATTTTTACCCACTAAATATACTGCTAAAAATGGTCCAATAGCAGAACTTAATACAACACTAACCGCATAATATCCTATACCAATTCCTCTTTTATTGCTAGGCACTAGTCTAGCTACTGCAGCACCACAAGCACAAGAGCATGCACCATAACACATACCAGCAAGCAATCTTGATAATATTAATTCAAAATTAGTTGATAAAAACAAGTAATATAAATTAGGTATAAAATACAAAACTAAACTAATAATCATAACTTTTTTTATGTTTATATTATCAATAATTGAGCCAAAATAAAGTCTTGATAATAGTGCTCCAATTACAAAAATACCATTAGCAAGACCTGCTATTGCTGTGCTAGATTGTAATATAGTTTTTGCAAAATCTGTAGAAGCAATCGTAGTGATAAAAAACACTAAACAAATAACAAAATTAATAATAAAAACACAAATAAAATTCTTATTCCAAATATTATACTTTTTGGATAATCCCATAAAAACTCCTTATAATTTTTTATTGATTTTATCAAGCATATTAATGAACAATCCAAATTCAGCATAGTCTAAATCATCACAAATTTGCTTTTCGTAATTAGAAATTAAAATATTTGCATCAAAAAACAATTCCTTGCCTTTTAAACTAAGTGAAATGATTTTTTCTCTTTTATCATTTGAGCTTGAAATTTCTAAATAATTTGCTTTTTCTAGTTTCTTACAAATCCTAGACGCAATAGCCTTATCCATCTGATAAAACTCGCAAATCTCACTTAAACTAGCACTTTTTGTTGAGCTAAGATAATAAAACACTCTCCAATCAGTAGCGTTGATATTAAATGGCTTTAAAATTTCATTTACTTTACTGATGATTTTTCTATTTGCATAGGTAATTTTTTTAAAAAACATGTTATTCCTAATAGTTGATAAAGTCAATTAAATTAGATTTTATAATTAAATTTGTAAATTGTCAATAAATTAGCTTTATTTTGCTAAGCTTAAAATAAAAAAAAGGATACAAATGATTATATTTTTTGATTTAGATGGAACTTTAATCGATTCTACCCAGCCAATAATTACTAGTCTTAGAAAAGCCTTAGAAAGTTATAATTTTAATTTAAGTGATGAATATATAAAAACATTAATTGGAATGTCTACTGAAGGAATGTTTGAAACAATAGGAGTGCCAAAAGAGCAAGTTGCTGATATAGTTAAATTATATAGACAAAATTATAAAATATATTATAAAGATGGAACTAGTCTTTTAAATGGGGCAAAAGAAGCAGTAAAACTTGCTAGTAAAAATGCTAAAGTAGGATTAGTAACTACAAAATCTGTTTATTTTGCTAAAGAAATTTTAAAAGATTTTGATATTTTAGATGATTTTAGCGTAGTTGTGGGTGGTGATGAAGTAAAATACTGCAAACCAAATCCAGAACCAATTTATAAAGCACTAAGTCGTTTAAAAGGCTCTGAAATGCTTGCAATTAACGAACTTAAAAAAGAATTTGACTTTAGTAAAATTTATATGATAGGAGATACTTTAAACGATACAGAAGCTGCTAAAGCTGCTGAAGTGAATGCTTATGTAACTTTATTTGAATACACAGATATGAATACTCTCAAGCAAAGTTGTGATAAAATATTTACAACCCCACTTGAATGCGTTCAAGATATTTTAAAAAAATAAATATTATAAAGTAAAACTAATTTAATAAAAAAATTAGTTTTACTTATATCAATAAATTAGAATGAAATTTGAAAAATTTATTTTAATTTTAGCTATATAAAATATTCATTATTACCACTTAATTAAACCTATTTTTTAATGGGGACTATTATATATGTATAAAATATAATATTTTGATATTTATAATATATTTTAGTGCAATTAAGTATCCATACATACATTAAAAATACTATAAAAATTACTGCTATAATTAATTAAGATAATAATTACTAATTAAATTAATTGATATTAAAATAAATTATTATACTCCTTGTCTATAAAACACACAATCTATTTAATACTTTTAATTAAAAAACATATATAAATTATTGTCTTTTAAAAATTGCTTTAAAATTTTTATCGCTTAATTGATAAGAATCAAGTAATTCAAGAGATTTTACCATATGCAATGTGCCTTTTTTATATTTTTGAAAATGTTCGGAATTAATATGTTTATTATAAGATTCTTGGTCTTTATAAATTTCTAAAATATTAATTATATTATTATTTTTTACAAGCATCATTGGATAAATAGATATTACACCCTTTTCTTTTTCAATTGAAGCTTCAGCAACTTCTTTTGCAATAACAAGGTATTCATCAAGATACTCTGGATAAACTTCAACAACAGAAATTCTAACCAACATTTTATTATTAATATTATCATCAGCATAAATATTAGAAGATAATCCAAATAGCGATAAAATTAAAGCTAATATTTTTTTCATTTTTCAACCTTTCAATTTTTTAAACCAAACAATATACTATAAATACATAAACTATTCCCCCACCATAAACCACTAATCCATTAAATACTAAAAACACCAT
>NZ_JACGAT010000020.1:0-31499 GCF_020137635.1 Campylobacter sp. RM12642 | reverse complement strand
GTTTTCAGCCATTTTTTCTCTTAGTAGTTGTCTAAAAAAGCTATTTCTGCTTATATAATTTTCTGCACAATATTGTTCTAAAGCATTAAATTCATCTTCTGTTAATGTAACTGTAAAACCTTTAGTAACTTTTAACTTAGAGTTTTTTTTCTTTCTAGTTTGTTTTTGAGCTTCTTTATATGTATTTACAACATTGTCTTTTAAAATATCATCAATACTTACTTCTAATTTTTTAGTCATTTTTTATCCTTGTCAATATATTTTACTAATTATATTAATTATAGTCAATTAAAATAATTTAAAATAAATTAAAATAATTTATTGTTTTTAATATACTTTAATAGCTCATAATAAGATTTAATGAAATTTTTATAGCTATGCATTGATAGTGTGTTTTCTTTATATAATTCATTAAAGCTTTTTCCATAATTCATAGAATTTAATACTATTTTTGAGTCTTTAAAATAAAAAATTGGTATATTGCAATCTTTAATTTTTTTTAGGTTTTTTATTAAAAAAGCTACTTCTTTGTTGTCTTTAAAGCCAGTAGCGAGTATGATAAAATTTTTATTAAATTCTTTTAGTTCATTATAAGTTTCATAAGTTCTAATTATTGAATTTAAATTTGGATTTGTTGGTATTATTATATAATTTGACTTTTCAACAATATTTAAAATACCTTTTGCTACAAATCCACCAAAATCATATACACAATTATCTATTAGTTTTACTTCTTGAGAGATTTTAGCTTTATTTGGATAGATATGTTCAATACAGCTATTGTCATTTGATTGTAAATACATATTTAAATCTTTTGCTATTGAAAAGGCAAAAGGAGTTTTACCAACACCACCTTTTTTTGATATAACTGAAATTATCATTTTTTATTCCTTTAAATAATATATTTTAGTATATAATATATTAAAATAAATTAAAATAAGCTAAAATAATTTAAAATAGTTTAATTTAAGCTATAATTAATTTATGATTAATATAATTAAACAAATAATTCAAAATAAAGGAAGAAAGTATGAAAAAAATTAATTTAGTGGCTGCAGGTATAGTGTGTTTATTTTCTACTGGTTGTGTTTTGCCAAAATTACCACCTGTTCCTGATGCGTTAAAAGCACCGGAAATAAATAATAATAATAGTAAAAGTGATATTACAAAAAGACCTATGATTTTAATGGAGTATCCTGATGGAAGAATAGAAACTCAAGGTAATATGAATTATGGTAAAAAGTGTGTATTAGAAAAAGATAGTAGAAGTGGTAGAATTACAAAAACAGGTATTGTTATTCGTGATAGATGTGTTCCTGACTATTGTAAAAAGTGGTATGATGATGTAGATCTTCAGCCTAAAAATGAAAAAGAAGATGAAGAATTAAGATTTTGTGAAATCAAAGTTAAATCTGCTAATTTTGGCTATAAACTAATCAAATAATTGCATACCTAGCTTTTAGCTAGGTGTTTTGTTTTTAGATTATACTTCATTTTTTTGTTTATACAATTATTAGTGTTTATTGCCTTACTTATATTATCAATCACTTCACAATACCATCTATTGTATTGGCATTATCGTTTTTGATAAGTTTATAAATGCTTTTATTGTTTTCCTTGATTTTTTCTTTAGCCCATAAAACACCACAATAATTATTTAAAATATTTGCAATTTTACTTTTATCTTTAACTATGCCTTCACCTATTAAATAATTTTTAATTTGTGTATAATTAGCTTCTTTATTGTTTGATAAAAATTCTATTATTTCATCTACTATTTTGGTATCGTTTTTATTCTCACTTGCCCATAATAAATCAACTTCTATCAATCTATGCTTATCTAAATCAAATTGAAAAGCCTTGTTTTTTAAATCACCATTTCTTGCTTTTATAGTTTTAAATATAAAAGTTTGTTTATCTGGGTTATTTTCAAGAATAAAAGCATTTGTTGTATCTTCTAAAAATGCAGATGAACCTGCGTAATTTTCTCCTAAATCTTTTTGTGGTTTATTTGTATGGTGTAAAAATATAACAGTAGCTCCAGCATCTCTTAAAGCTTTTACTAATCTCATAAATTCACTTACATCTTTGTTTTTATCTCTATCGCCTAGAATAAAGTTTTTTATGCTATCTAAGATAAACAATGTATTTGTTAAATCTACATTTTTAAATTTGTTAAGGAATATATTTGCTTCTTCTGCTGAATAATTGCTAGATGAAAACATATTAAATCTACTTCCAAATTCGTTTCTTATTTTATAGATTTTCCTATTTGTCAATGTAGCTATTGAATTATCTAAATCAAAATATACAACTTTATGTTCTATTGATTGTTTTAAAAAACTAGTGCAAATTCCTAAAGCAGTTAAAGATTTACCACCACTAGGTTTTGAAGCTATCATTGTGATTTCGTTTTTAACAATCAAATTATTTATAATGTATTCAATTTTTGACTTGTCACTATCTAATGTTTCATAGTTAAAAATATTCATATTAATTATGCTTTCAAAATTTTCACTGTTTATTTCAGAGTTTTCTAAAGCTTGTATTTTTTGCAATAAAAAATCTATTGTATGTTGAATATATTCTTTTTCTTTATCAAGCTTTATTTTTGATAATAAAGTTTTTAAGTTATCTACTTCTTTTTGAAATTCTGCTATTTCTTTATATTTGTTTTGTATAGCTTTTGCTATTTGATTTTCATTTGTCTTCATACTTCAGCCCTTTATTTTTAAATAGTAGCAATTTCAGGTTAATAAAAAATTAATTTATCATATTATATAATAAGATAAAAATTAAAAAATAAAAGGATTTTTTATGAAAAATAATAAGATTTTATTATTATTACTAACACCAAATCTTGTTTTAGCTGCTGGTGGTTTGTCAAAAGTAAATAACTTATTTGACACAGTTTTAGGTTGGATTTTAGCAGTTGCTTTCACAATATCAACAATTGCATTAGTGTATTCTGGAATTAAAGTTATGTGGGGCGGACATCCGTTTCAAGAATATTCAAGAGTAATTGTTGGTTCTATTGTTATAGCTTCTTCAAGTGCAATTATTGGTGCTATTTACGCTTTTTAAATGAATACAGATTTATTTTTTAAAGCACTAAGCAGACCTGCTATGCTTTTTGGCGTTCCTATGATGCCTTTATTATCTGTTATGATGTTTATATTGTTTTCTGCAATATATATCAATCTATTTTTCTTTTTTTTAGCTATACCTATATTTTTTATAATGCGTTTTATGGCTAAAAAAGATGATATGATTTTTAGGCTTTTATTTTTAAAATTAAAATTTTTTACAAATCCTGCACAAAAAAAATTTTATAAAACCAAAGCATATGTAACTTCAAGTTATACACATAATAAAACTTATAATAATCTAACAAAATTAAGTATTAGTGCATTACATAGTCTTGCAAATATTTCATCGCACATTCCATTTCAAACTCTCATAAATAATCATATTATAACTACTAAAGAATGTGAATATGTAGCAACATTTGTTATTGATGGTGTTGATTTTGAAGTAGAAAATAGTGTGGATTTAGAAGTTAATAAAAATAAATTAAATATGTTAATAAAATCATATTCTTCTGAAAACATATCTTTTTATTTTCATAATTGCAGAATTGAATTAAACGATTATTTAAATAGTCTTTTTAAAAATAATTTTTTAAAAGATTTTAATGATAGGTATTATTCAAATTTTAACCAATTGAAAGAAAACAAGCTAGTATTATCAGTCATATATTCACCATTAAATAAACTTGCCAGTTCAAAATTTAAAAAATTGAGCGTAGAAACAAAAATTCAAGAGATTAGGCAACATGTTAAAAATTTTGAAGAATTGCTTTTGGGGATTGAAGGTAATTTAAAGGATTTTGGAGTTGCAAGACTTGGTAAATACATTGAAAATAATATAGTTTATTCATCTCAACTTGAATTTTATAACTTTTTACTTTCAGGAATATTTTCAAAAGTGCGTGTAAATGATACAGTGTTATGTGATTATTTGCAAGGTAATATGAGCGCAATTTTATTTGGACATAATATTGCACAAATTGATTTAAACAATGGTAAAAAAAGATTTTTAAAAGCAATTGAAATTAAAGAATATCCAAATTATAGCTATATTGGTATGCTAGATCATCTTATGTATTTAAATATAAATTATGTTATTACACAAAGTTTTACTCCTATGAAGAAAGTAGATGCAAAAGAAGCAATCGGTTTGCAAAAAAAGAGATTAATCAGTGCAGAAGATGATGCTATATCGCAAATAATAGATATTGATCAAGCATTAGATGATTTAACTTCTGGTGAAATTTCTTTCGGAAATTATCATTTTTCATTAATTGTATATGCTGATAGTATAAAAGAAGTAGAAGAAAATACAAATATAATAATATCAAAACTTGCAGATGAAGGCTTTTTGACTACTATTGCTAATATTGCTTTACCTGCAACTTATTTTGCTCAAATACCTGCAAATTATCAAATTAGACCACGACTTCATAAAATTTCAAGTAAAAATTATGCTTCATTGATTGCTTTGCATAATTTTGGTAAAGGTAAAAAAGATAAAAATTGTTGGGGTCAAGCAGTATCTATTTTAAGAACCCCTAATGGATCTCCATATTATTTTAATTTTCATGAAACAAGATTTAATCATGATGATTTTGGTGAATTATTATTAGCAAATACTATGATTTTAGGTAAATCAGGTGGTGGTAAAACAGCACTAATGAATTTTTTACTAAATCAACTTGCAAAATATTCTGATCCTTCAACTTTTCCAGTATCAATTCCAGAAGATAAGAAAAAAGCTACTTTCTTTTATCTTGACAAGGATAAAGGGGCGATAGGCAATATTATTGCCCAAAATGGAACTTACATTACTATTGATGGTGGAAATCCAACAGGCTTTAATCCTTTTATGTGTGATAACACACCAGAAAATATAAGAAATTTACAAATTCTTATGAAATTATTAGTTACTAGAAATGATGAGAAAATATCCGTAAAAGAAGAAGAAGATTTAAATTTTGCAGTTATTTCAATAATGAATAATTTTAATAAAGAAGAAAGAAAATATGGAATCACATTAATGCTAGAGCATTTAACTGAAGGAACAAATGAGATTAACTCAATTAGAAGTAGATTGGCACAATGGAGTAAAAATAAGCAGTTTGGTTGGGTGTTTGATAACGAAAATGACAATTTTTCTTTTAAAGATGATTGCAATTTATTTGGTATAGATGGAACTGATTTATTAAGTGATAATGACATTAATGGTCCTGTATCATTTTATATTCTATGGAGAATATTTGAAAAGTGCGATGGTAGAAGATTTGCATTATTTGTTGATGAAGCTTGGGATTGGATTAGAAATCCAGTAGTTGCAAAAGAAATACACAATAAAGAAAAAACAATAAGAAAGTTAAATGGATTTTTGGTGCTTGGAACTCAAAGTGTTGAAGATTTTGCCAAATCACCTATTGCAAGTGCAATAATAGAGCAAAGTGCAACTATATTATTACTGTCAAATCCACAAGCAAAAGAAGATGATTATTGTAAAGTTTTAAATCTTTCTAAAGAAGAGTATGAATTTGCAAAAAATACAATTCCTTCAATGTATCAAGTATTAATCAAAAAAGCAGAAGAAAGAGCTATTGTAAGTCTTGATCTTAGTTCTATCGGTAAAACATATTTAAAAATTATTTCTACAGGCAAAGCTTATGTTGAAAAACTTGAAAAAATAAATAAATTAGAAGTAGATTATAAAACAAAATTTCAAAAGATTTTAGAACTTTATAATGAAAGTATTGGAGATTGTAATGAAAAAAACATTGTTTAAATCATTAGTTGTTTTGTTATGCTTTACAAATAATGCTGTTGCCAGTGGAATACCAACAATTGATGTTGCTGCAATTGCACAAAATATTAAATCATATATAGATGATTTGAAGGAATATGCAGTGGAAGCTAATCGTTGGGCAACTACATTGATGCAGTATAGACAAGTAGTTGAACACTATGCACAAGAATTAAAAAATACTACTGGTATTAGTGATATTGTATCAGCAATAAATAGTGCTGAAGGTTTATATGAAGAAACTATAAAATTCAAAAGCAACTCATTGCAATTGCACTCTATGGTTAAAGAAGATTTAACAAGCGAAGGTTTAAAACAGCGTGGTAAAGAGTTATCTACAAAATTTTTATTAAGCGATTATTGCAGTAGCTATGAATCTAAAAACAAACAAGCAATTTGCTATAGAGAAGTTGCCACAACTTTTCAAAATGAAGAAGAGCTGAAAGAAATAAGTGAAAAGTTTGATGCAACATTATTAGAAATTCAAAATTTAGCAATAAAAGCAGTAAAAGCTACAACAATGAAAGAATCAGCTGATGCTCAAACTGCACTGCAAATAGCTCAATCAAAATTACAAACACAAGAACAACAATTAAAAATATTAAACGAAAAGCATATTAGAGCAATGCAAATTAATGAGCAGTTAAAAGAAGATGAGCGAGTAAATTATAATAACAATCAGTATAGAAATTTAAAACTAGCAAGAAAATTTAAACTTGATGATGTAAGGTTTGAATAATGATTGTTTATAAGCCAGATACAGGTGCTTTTATTTATGTTGGAGAGCTTGTATCAAATATTTTTGAGATTGATTCAAGTTCTAGTCCTTTTTATACTGCTTCTTCTATTATTCAAGGTTTTGTAATTACACTGCAATATACTGCTATTACTTATTTAACTATATGGCTAATATATGAGTTTTTACAATTTTCAATGTCTATAAAACAACAAAGTTTCGCAACTTTATTGTGGGATTTTATGATGAAGATTATAGTGATATTTTTGTTTATGAATTACGGTAATTTCATCGGTTTATTTAAATCAGCAATAAATGATGTAATGAACTATGCCGGTAATTTTGCCTTTAGTGGTAGTAATTGGACTGCTTGGGAAAAAGTTCAAGCTTATATGGATTCTATAGTAAAACTTGTTGCAAAGATGATAGATGATGCATCGTGGTGGTCTGGTGAAAAAATTGTAGCTGGGCTATCTGGGCTTTTTGGTTTAGCTGGTGGTCTTATTGGTTCTTTATCTTTAGCTTCTGCATTAAGTATAGTTCAAATCACTAATTCTATTTTAATAATGATAGCCCCATTAATGTTTGCATTTTTATTGCTTAAATCAACCAAACAAGTATTTTCACAATATATATCATTGTTAATAAGTAATTTTTTAGCACTTTTATTTATAAATATTTTTGCAAGCGTTATTATTCAGTTTGTTATGTCTTTAACAAATGATGAAATTTATGGAAAAAATCCTAATATTATTTTAGTGGTTATTTCTTGTATAGTTTCAGGTGTAATTTTACGCACCGGAACAACATTAACTCTTCAATTAGCACAACAATTATCATCTGTTAGCCTAGATAGTGCTGTAAAGTCAGCCCAAACTTCAACTAGTGTAGGCTCTTTAGTAACTGCTGGTGCAACTGCTAAATTAGGTTATATGAGTAGATTATTACCTAGTGGAATAGTAAATCAAGGTAAAAAAGAATTTGGAGCAGTTAAAAACGGATACCAAAGGGCTAAAAATGCTTATAGCAAAACCAAACATGGAATTAATTCAATTAGAAACAATACTGCGAAATGGAGAAATAGCAAATGAAGTATTTGCCAACAATACTATTAATATTAATCTTAAATGCTTGTTCTATAAATAATAAAAATTTTGACAAATTATTTGATGGAACTAATTGGGAAGCTGTAAATAAAACGGAGAGTAATAATGAAAAAAACAAATGATGAAAATATTGCTTTAAGCTATGAAGCAAGTCTTAGATATTTGCTAGATGTATCAAATAAAAGAGCTTGGACTATATCATTTATATCAATAATTATTGCAATCATTAGTGTAGTTGCAGTGTGTTTATTAACACCATTAAAAACAGTTGAGCCTTATGTAATAAAAGTTGATAATAAAACGGGTGAAACAAGTGTTATTACAATATTAAATGAAGAAAATTTTACTAGTAGTGAAGCTTTAGATAAGTTTTTTATTGGTGATTATGTTAAAACACGAGAAAGCTATTATTACAATATACTTGAAAAAGATTATTTAAAAACTCAATTATATTCATCTGATGAAGTTAAGAAAGAATATATAAGGTTATTTGAAGGTTCTGATTCTATATTAGAAAAATTAAAAAATTCTTATGAAATAAATGTAAAAATAAAATCAATCGTTTTAGGTGAAAGTGCTGGTATTAAATTAGCTACAGTTAGGTTTAAAACAATAACAAAAGATTTAAGAAGTGGTGTAGAACAAGAGAGTAATAAAATCGCCACTATTACATACGATTATTTAACAAATACAAGATTAGATGAAGCTACAAGACTTGAAAACCCACTTAGCTTTCAAGTGTTAAATTATAGATTAGATTACGAAATAGGACAATGATATGAAAAAAGTTATATTATTAATTACAGTTTTTACGATTTATGGTTTTTGTGTAAATATTCCTAAACCTACAAAAGAAGATAAAAGAATTCAAGTTGCAGAGTTTAATGCTAATGAAGTATATGAAATAAAAGCTAAAAATGGCTATATTTCAATGCTTAAATTTGCTCATGATGAAAGAATTATAAATATAGTTTGCGGTTTTTTGGAAGGCTGGTCTATTAAATCAGATACTAATTTTATATTTATAAAACCACAAGCATATATTGCAAAAGCACAAGAGCAAACTATGGTAGATAGCAATGGTAATTTAGTATCGTTTTCTGACAATCAAGATGTAGTAATTCAACCAAACGCAAAAGATTGGAAAACAAATCTAATAATTACTACAAATAAAAGAATTTATACATTTGATTTACTTCTAACTGCAAAATTAGATTCTTCTTATAGAGTTGATTTTAAATACACTGATGATATTGCAAAAGTAAATCAATTAATTGCTAATAAAACTAAACTTGAAAACGAAGAAAAAGAAATTGAGCAAGAATTAAACAATATCAATGTTCCTAAAAATTATCATTTTGTTCAACATGTTAATAAAAATAGCGAAGATATAAGCGTTGATTATGCGTATGATGATGGTGTTTTTACATATTTAGCTTTTAATACAAATAAAACAATACCATCTGTATTTGAATATGATAAACAAAATAAAGAGAGCATATTAAATACTCATATTACTAAAGATAATGATTATACAGTTTTAGTGATTCATAAAATTCCAAAACAAATTTTGCTTCGTTCAGGTGATAAATTAGTTGGTATTAAAAATTTAGGTGCTGGTAAAAATTTATATCCATTAAAAAATACTAAATCTGATAAAGTTGAAAGGGTAATAAATGAGCAATAACGAACAAAATAGAAGTAAAATTAATGAAATAAATCAAGAACAAGAAAAAATAAATAATAATTTAGAATTAGATGTAGATACTAATTCTAAAATAAAACTACAAGCTACTGCAGTTATTTGTTTATGCGTTGTAATTGCTATATTGGTTTTTTATCAATTTGTAAAAACAGACAAGACAAAAGAAGAACCAATTAAGCAAAATACAGAAACTATTATAAGTGCAAAAAATCGTAGTTTTGAAATAAAGAATAATACACAAATTCAAGATGAGTTGGAAGTAAAAAAAGATTTAGAAGCTTTATTTGGATTAAAAGAACAAAATACTACTTTAGAACCAGCTATTATACTGAATACAAATGAAAACAATAAGCTAGTTAATAAACCTAGGGTTTTAAAATCTAGTGCAAATTTTAGTGTTAATAACTCATCTCAAAACACAAATAAAAGTCAATTAGAATTACTTGATGAAAATATAGCACAAGCACAAAATTTAAATAATTATTACAATGATAAAATAGCAGAAGAAACAAACAGGCTTAACTTATTAATGAGTAACCCAGAATCTTTTAACAATAATTCTAATAATTTAGATTTTAATAACTCATCACAAAACTATTCAAATAATAGCTCGTATCAAATAAATATGGCGAGAATAAATAATATTAATCCACATTTTTTATTATCAAAAGGTAGTTTTATTCATTGTTCTTTAAACACAAGAATTGTTTCTATGTTAGCAGGTAATGTTAGTTGCACTATTAGTAATGATGTATATAGTGCAGATGGCACTGTTTTGTTGATTGATCGTGGTTCAACCATGTTTGGTTCTTTTAAAAGTGGTGAAATTAGTGATGGTGTAAATAGATTGTTTGTTGTTTGGGAAGAAATAAGAACTCCTAATAATTTAATTATTCCTATAAACTCACCTGCAACAGATGGACTTGGTGCAAGTGGTATGAGTGGCTATGTAGATCATCAATATTTAAAACGATTTGGCTCTGCTATATTTTTAAGCATAATTGATGATGCAGTTAATGTAGCTATTAATGGTAAAAGGGGTAAAGATAATGTTGATTATACTGAAAATACAAGAGAAAATGCACGAGAATTAGCAAATACTGCACTGCAAGAATTTATAAAAATAAAGCCTGTTTTATATAAAAATCAAGGCGAAATAGTAAGCGTATATGTAAATAAAGATGTTGATTTTTCTAAAGTTTATAAGCTAAAAATGAAGACTAAAATAGGGCAAGGCTATGAGCGATAATACTTCTTTAAATAAATATGCGGAAATGCTTTTTGGTAAATTTTTGAAAGATGATTCAATAAATGAAGTTTGCTATCAAGGTGGCAATTTAATTTGGTGTGAAGATATTCAAGGAAAATGGACTGCTTATGAAAACGATATTAATGAACAAAAAGCCTTATCTTTTGCTAAAGCTAGTGCTAGTTTTAAAAAAGATGAAATAGATAAAAATAAACCTATATTATCTTGCATTTTACCTACTGGTGAGCGTATTCAGATAGTAATTTCACCTGCTACAAAAGATAAAATTGTATCAATTACTATTAGAAAGCCTAGTAAAGTTAGATATACAATCAATGATTACATAGAAAGGGGTGCAATAACTAAAGAATTTGCAAATAATTTAGGTGAAGCTATCAAAAATGGTAAAAATGTCGTTATTTGTGGTGAAACAGGTAGTGGAAAAACTACCTTCATGAAAACCTTAATTGATTTTATCCCATTAGATGATCGTATTATTACTATTGAAGATGTAGAAGAAATTAAATTTTATGACCATAAAAATTATGTGCAACTATTTTATCCTAGTGAAGCAAAAATAACCGATGCAGTAAATTCTGCTACTTTATTAAAAAGTTGTTTAAGAATGAAGCCTGATAGAATTTTGTTAGCTGAAGTTAGGGGTGGGGAAACTTATGATTTTTTAAATGTAATCTCAAGTGGGCATAACGGCTCTATGACAAGTTGCCACGCTGGAAGTGTTGGTGGTTGTATTGACAGGCTTGTAATGATGTCTATGCAAAATGATATGGCAAGGGCATTAGGAAAAGATATGTTAATAGATGTTGTAAAAAAAGCCATAGATATAATCATAGTTTTTAAAAATATAAATGGTAAAAGACAAATACTTGAGTATTTGTATGATGGTAAAATACATAAGGTTTATAATGAAAAAGCTAACTAAATCACAAATTATAGCTTTAGTATTTTTATTTATTTTGATTGATTATGCACTAACTATAATTTTTTGTTTGTATTTTAATGGGCTTTTAAAAAAAATATATTTGATTAAAATTGGATTTGTATTTAGTGCTATTATTAATAACTATCCTTATATTTACAAATCTTTAGGTTTTGCAACTTTGATAAGTTCTTTGATATGTTTAATTATTCCTTTAATACCACGACAGCAATCTTTACATGGTGATGCAAGATTTGCCACTAAAAGAGAAATTAAAAAAATGGGGTTATTTGGCAAAAAAGGTATTATCGTTGGTAAATATCAAGGCAAATTGTTAAAATTTGGTGGTCAGCAATTTGTTGCCCTTGGTGCTCCAACTCGTAGTGGTAAAGGTGTTGGTATTGTTATTCCTAATTTACTTGAATGGAAAGAAAGTGCAGTAGTTCAAGACATTAAACAAGAATGCTTTGATTATACTTCAAAATATAGAAAAGAAAAATTGGGCAATGAAGTATATTTATTTAATCCATTTGATAGAAGAACACATAGATATAACCCACTAGCATACATAAATATGAATGGCACAAATGTTGATGCAGAATTAACTGATTTTGCAAATATTTTATATCCAGTAGTAGGAGATCCAACAACACAATTTTTTAATCAATTAGCACAAAATTTATTTATAGGACTGTGTTATTTAACTCACGACTTATTAAGTTCTGAAATGGGACTAGCATTTATTAGAAATTATAAACTAGATGTTTCTTTTACGCTTTATGGGATATTATCTATCAGCGAAGGTTTTAATTTTACTGTTGAAAGTAGTGAAGATGAAGAAGAAAGTATAAAACAAGAAATTAAAGGTTTTGAAAATACTTATAATTGGTTGTGTGAGCTAGGAATTGCAAGCCCTAAAGCACAAGAGCGTATAAAATCTTATTTGGCAATAGCTTCTGATAATACTAGAAGTGGAGTGATGAGTTCTTTTAATGCTCCATTAATGATCTTTAGAGCAGATAATATGCGACTTGCAACTAGTGCTAACGATTTTGATTTTAGAGATTTAAGAAAGAAAAAAATGACAATATATGTTGGCATTACTCCTGATCAATTAGATAATGCAAAACTCATTTTAAATATATTTTGGCAACAGTTAATACTATTAAATACAAAAGAGTTACCACAACAAAATCCAGAGCTACAACATACAGTATTGTGTTTGATGGATGAATTTACTTCAAGTGGTTATTTATCAAAATACTTAACAGGAGTTGCATTTATGGCAGGTTTTGGATTTAGAAGTTTAATGATATACCAGTCAGATTCACAACTTGAAATGCCAATTCCTAATGGGTATGGCAAAGAAGGTGCAAAAACTTTATTAACAAATCATGCATGTCAAATATATTATGCACCTAGAGAGCAAGAAGATGCTGAAAGAATTTCAAAAATTTTAGGAAATATGACAGTAATCAACAAATCAACAAATTATCAAAACGCATTAAGTTTAAATGTAGGTGGTAGTGAAAGCAAAACAGTAAGGGCACTAATGCTTCCACAAGAACTTCGTGAAATGCCATTTGAAAAAGAACTTGTAACAATAGATGCAGGAAAACCTATTTTATGTGATAAGGCATTTTATTATAGTGATAATTATTTTATGGACAAATTTAAATCTATTTCAAAATCTCTAGCAAAAATAAAAGATTTGCCAACTAAAAAAGAGTTGGAAACTGTAATCCAAAATGGAGAAACAAGAATAAATATACCTTATCAAAATTTTGAAATTATGAAACAAGAAAATGAAAAACTTTTAGAAGAAAATTTATTAAAACTAACAAAGGAAGCAGCATGAAATTAAAATTATTTTTATTTATTTTAGTAGGATTATTTATTACAAACTGTGCAAAAAGTTCAGTAAAAATTGATAGTCCAAAATATGATCTTGTAAAACAACAAGTAGTAGAAAATACGACTTTTAATGTTATCAAAGATCCTAGTCTAAACTACTCGTGGGTTACTAATTACTTATTTTATTTTAAAGAAAATATTTTAGTTGAAAATAATAAGAAGGTAAGCTTTTTTTACTATGCACATAATAGTGATCAAATATATATATTTGCAAGAAAAGAACTTGCTGAAAAATATGCTTTTTATTTAAAACATAATGGAATAACAGCAAATATAGTTATATATGACTTTATAGCAAATGAACCTAATTTGGTAAATATTATTTTTGAACATAAATAAGGAGATTGATATGCAAAGTTCTATTAAATTTATAGTTATATTGTTTTTTAGTATTAGTAGCCTATATGCCGATCAATTTACTGGCGATAAAAGAACTGCTTGTGAAGTTATATTATGTATGTCAAGTGGTAAAAAACCTTCAGAATGCAATGCACCTATAAGAAAATTTTTTTCAATTAGAGCTAAGAAGCCTTGGAAGACTTTTGAATTAAGAAGAGATTTTTTAAAACTATGTCCAACGAGCAATGGGAATGAAGTTGATGATGATTTAATTATGGCTGATTTAAAAGAATCAATTTTGAATGTTCCACATGAATGCACAGCAGAAATATTAAATAAGCAATATGAATATACTATAGGACAAGGGTATTATCCAGAAAAAAATTGCAAAGTTAGTAATAAAGATAAATTAATTAGAATTACACATAAGCTACCACCACAATGTATAAAGCTAATTAACAATGCATATACAGATTTAAAAATGCCTAAAAATATATGTGATGGCAAATATTATACTATTAATGATTTTAATCGTGGACACTATGAAACCATTATTAATAGGAGTGATGATTTTCAGAATATTTATAAGTTAAATAAATTTTCACAACCTTCTAATTTATGGTTAAATTTATACAGACAAGACCAATATCAAGTTAGCAAATATCGTTGTAGTTATATAGTAGAAAGTGTTGAAAATTTTGATAAAACATATTACTACGATGTATATACGCAAAAGCATAAAATCAATAAAGAATGTTGGGTGTATTAAAATGAGCAATCAAGATAATATAATTGATTTAGTTGCAGAAGGTCTAATAGAATATCATGATGGTGATGAAAAAGATATATTAAATTATTCAAAACTCATAGATAGTCAAAATAAGCTTAAGAGTAAAATTTTAAGCTTAATAGATACAGCTAGAAGTTACAATAATTTAAGTGAAGTTGAAAAGAGTTTGTTTTATGAACTAGAAAGTAATTTTAATACTTTTTTTAATACTTGGGTAAATTTTTGTATTTTATTTAAAAAAGCACCTACGCAAGATGAGTTGATAGCTCAAAATAATATTTTAACAACCAAAAAAATAATAAATGATTTTAATCAAATTCATTCTCATTTTAAAGATTTGCAAATAGAAGAAAAATCTAAAATATTTAATACCAATTTTTCTAATTTTATAAATAATCAAGAAGCTAAACTAGAAACAACGGCACAAGAATTTGATGAGTTTTTAAAGAATTTTATAACAAGACAAGAAAACTATTTAAACAAATTTGAAAATCAAGTTAAAGAATTAAATCAAAATTATGCCAAAAGCATAAATTCAATGATGAAGAAAGCAAAAATGACTTTTAATATTTTGCTTGGTTTAAATTTTATTTTAGCTTTTATTTTAGGTGGAGTAATTTTTAAATTGCTTGCTTAAAAATACGCAAAATTATACATAAAATTATATGTATATATAATTTTATTTATTATTTTACAAAGGAGAAAATATGAATGTTTTTGTAACAAGTGGTAAAGTAGGAGATGATAAAACCATCATCGGTTTTGGTTCATTGCAAGAATATGAAGGGCAAAAGCCTAATGCAAGAGATGTTTTTAATAAGATTAATTCTATTGATGCTTTTTTAAAGTCAGTTGATGCTGATAAAATTCCATTGAATTTAAAAGTAGGAAATAAAGAAACTGGCGAAACCTATATGAAAGCTGATGCATATTATCAAAAAGGTATTAGTAAAGATGGTAAAGCATATGCGTTTAATAAAATAGCAATAGAAATTCAACCTGAAAAACGCAATGAAGCAGGAGAATTAATGCAAAATGCTGAAAAATTATACGCAACTAAAACTAAAGAAGGATATGCATTTGATAAGACAAATGATGATGCAATAATTGACAAATTTAATTCACTAATTAAAGATGGTGTTGATTTTACATTAAGTGCTACAAAAAACACAACTCTTGAAAAATATCCAAATTTAATGCAAGTTGTAAATAAAATTGATAAATCAGCAAATATAGAGATTGATTTTGTTCAATCGCAAGGTGCAGTAATTAAATCTATTCAAAGTCCAGCAGGTAATAAACTAGAAAGTGGAACAGAGCAAATTATGAATTATGCTAAAGATAAAAGTATGGATAGATAAATAATATGTGGGCTATTTAGCCCACTAAAGGACTGATATGAGTGAGAAAGAATTGGAGATTTTTAAGCTTGGTAAGGATTTAGCAAATATTTTATCAAGCAATGAAGCAAAAGCAGATTTAAAAGCTTTATACGATAAACACCCTGAAATGTTTAAAAATCTAATTGAAGTAAAAGAAGTAATACAAGAAGTAGTAAGCAATCCTGAAGTTGTTAAAGAAGCAAAAAACAATATAGATGTTTATGCAATGAAAAAACTTGATAAATTATATGAAAGTAAAGAAAAAATAGGTGATGTAGTTATAGGTAAAAATAACTTAAAAATTTATCATGCTAATAAAATGAGAGTTAGTGAATTAAAAAGAATACAAAAAAATATTAATTTAGAGCAATCCGTAGATGCAGACCCCAACACCCTGCATACGACTATGTTGGAAAAACCTCACGACTTGGAGCTGATGAATAAAAATTCATCTGGTGCAAACGCACTTTCTACGGATAATAAAGACATTATACAAGAAAATAATAAAAAGTTCTTTAGTGAAAGCTTAAATAAAGCAATAGAAAAAGGTGTGGTAAAAACCAGTAGCGAAAATAACAAGAAAGAATGGGAGAAATGATGAGAGTATTCATAGCTGAAAAACCTGAATTAGCAAGAGTGATTGCAAATAATTTAAATGAAAATACTGTTAAAAATGATGGATATATTCAAAAAGGTAATGATATTGTTACTTGGGCTTTTGGACATATTTTAGAACTTTTTATGCCTGAAGACTATAAGCAAGATTGGGGCAAGTGGAATATAAATGATTTGCCACTACAAATTGATGAGTTTAGATACAAGCCTAAAGACAGCTCTAAAAAGCAGCTTAAAATAATTTGTGATTTGTTAAAAAAAGCTACTGAAGTTATAAATTGTGGTGATGCAGATGAAGAAGGTCAAATTTTAGTAGATGAAATAATAAATTATGCAAACTATAAAGGAAGCGTAAAGAGATTATTATTACATGATTTAACTGATAAAGGTGTTAAAAAAGCTTTAAGTGAAATTAAAAATAATAGCGATTTTAAAGGTATTAGCGAATGTGGATTTGCTAGAAGCCAAGCTGACTGGATTGTTGGAATCAATCTAACTCGTGCATATACTACTATAGCTCAAAGTAGTGGATATAAAGGTGTTTTAAGTGTTGGTCGTGTTCAAACTCCTATTTTAGCTATGATAGTTGCTAGAGATTTGGAAAACGAAAATCATAAATCAAGTTACTATTATACTTTAACAGGAGAATTTGAAACAGAAAATTTAAAATTAAAAGCTAATTTAAAAACAAGCGAAAAAATTGTTGATGAAGTGGTTGCAAATGATATAAAATCAAAATGTGAAAATAAAGAATTTGATTGCATAGTTAATCATGAAAACAAAATAGAAAATCCACCACTACCATATAATTTGCTTTTGCTTCAAGCTGAATGCTCTAAAATATTTAACTATAAGCCTGATAAAACATTAGAAATTACACAAAGTTTAAGGGAAAAACACAAGCTAATATCTTACAATAGATCAGATTGTCAATATTTACCAGAGAATTTGCATAAAGAAAGCCCAGAAATTTTATCAGCTATAAAAAATAATCTAACAGGTTTTACAAATATTATAAATAATTCTGATACTAGTATTAAAAGTAGTGCATTTAATGATAACAATATAACGGCTCATTATGGTATTATTCCAACGGAACAAAAAGTTGATATAAAAGCTTTAAGTAAAGATGAATTAAATGTTTATGAAATGATAGCAAAAAGATTTGCATTACAATTTTTTAAACCTAAAGAATATTTGCATACTAGTGTAGTTTTTAAGTATGATGAATATGAATTTAGCACAAGCTCAAATAAAACTACATTTGCAGGTTTTAGCGAATTTATTGATACTAATGATAGCGAAATTAATACCGATGAAGAGCAAGAAAACGAAGAGTATTCACAAGATCTAAGCACACTTGAAAACTGCAAATCTTATTCAAGTAATATAAATATAAATAAAAAACAAACTAAACCTAGACCATTATATACTATGGCAACTTTATTAAAAGATTTAACAAGTGTAAGTAAATATGTAAAAGATGAAAAAATAAAAGCACTTCTAAAAGAAAAGGATAAGGATAAAAAGGGTGAAAGTGGTGGCATAGGCACACCAGCAACAAGAAGTGAGCATATTAAAAAGTTATTTGAGCGTGGATATATTGTTGAAGTTAAGAAAAAGATTAAATCTACTGATTTAGGAAGAAATTTAATAAAGCTATCACCTAAGCTTCTGACAAGTCCTGATATGACTGCGTTGTGGTTTGAAAATCAAAAAGATATAGAAGCTTTTAAATTAAGCAGAAATGATTTTTTAAGAGCAGTATTTAATGATGTAAAAAACGATATAGAGAGTTTGAAAAACAATGATGATTTAAAAACATTTGCAAGTGATAATGCAATAGATAAAACATATCCATGTAAAGTTTGCAATAATGGTTGTATGCAAAGAAGAAAAACAAAAGATGATAAATATTTTTGGGGTTGTTCTAATTATAAGGGTGGTTGCTCCAAAACATATAATGATAAAGCTGGAAAACCTGATGGTTATAATGCAAATATTTATCCTTGCAAACAATGTGGTGCTGGAGTATTAGAGCGTAAAAAATCACAAAAAGGTAATTACTTTTGGGGTTGTTCTAATTGGCGTAATGGTTGCAAAGCAATGTTTTATGATGATAATGGAAAACCTAAAAAATAATGCAATTTTTTAACTGTTCTTGTTTAGATGATAGAAAGCAATTTAAAGATAAGATAAGGAGTGATTTTTCTTATCTTATCCCTTTTATAGAATATTACGAGAGTAATTATTTAGTATGCTATCAAATTGATAAAATTGCTATATTAGTAACTGATGATACTTATAAGCTATTTAATATGCTGAATATTATTAAAGAAACTAATGTGTGCGATTATTTTTCATTAAATGATAAAAAAATATATTTACTTACAATAAGCGTTTCATTATATTACAATACTATAAAGTTTGATATAAATAATTACTTATATTGTAGTTTTCGTGATGATATTATTAATACTTATGGAAGAAATACAACAATAAGAACATTTATTTTAGAAAATAGCCTATATGATATATATGGTTTTATGAATAATAAAAATAAGTATCCAGCAACCTTAAAGCATTTATGTAGTTTAAATAAGCATTTTGCATATACATATTTATCATTTTTAAACTCAAATGTAGCTAAAGATATTTTATATGATTTAAAAAATGCTAATGAAGAAGATTTTATAAGCTATTATATGAAAATAGAAATAAAACTATTAGAAAACACACCAAACAAACAAGAATTATTAAAATTAAAATATCCGAATAAAAATATACCTAAAGTAGTAAATAAAATTGATTTAGCAAAATCAAAAGCATTATTTAATTTAGAAAAATATTTAAGTGCCACACACTATAAAAGAGTATGGCATAATGTTTTAAAACTAAATTATGATGATTATGGAAATTATTCAAAAGAACGAATATTATCTAATTATATGTTTAAGTTTAATGATTTTAAAATAGATTTAAATTATAGTCTTGATGATTTTAGAATACTATTATCAGATTATATAAAACTATCAATATCGCTTAAAAGACCTATTAATTTAGATATAACTTCAGTAAAAAGACTTAAATCGCTACACGATGATTTAGTGGTTGAATATGACTATAAAATAGCTAAAAAGAACAAAATGGTTATTAAAAAAGATAATCCATTCTTAAAGTTAAAATTACCTGATAATTTTAAAATGATTAAAACTAATTTTGATTTAATCCAAGAAGGTAGAAGAAATAAAAACTGCGTTGCTTCTTATATAGATAAAATCAATAGTGAAAAATGTGGAATTTTTACTTTAGATTATAAGTATAAGCACTATACAATAGAGATTATAAAATATAGAAATAAGTATTACATAAATCAAATAAAAACATTTGCAAATGAAGAAGCAAGTAAAGAAGTGGTTGAGTATGTTAAGGCATACCTTAATTAAGATATTTTTGAAAAATTATTTTAATTTATTTTAATTTATTTTATGTTAAAATAAATTAAAATAATTGAAAGGAGATAAGATGTCAGATTTTGTAATTTTAGAAAATAAAGAACAAGCATTAAAATACCTTGAAAGCTTAAAAGATACTATGAGTGAGAATATTTATCAAAAGATACAGATGGGTTTGCATAAATCATACGATAGCGATGATGAAGGAATAATTACTGAAAAATCATTAAGAGATCATATTGAATATGAAAACTTGATTGAATTAGGAAAAACTAAAGAAGCTGATGTTTATAAAAGTGAAAAGATGACCGAAAATATGAATATTTATTTAAAAGCCGAAGGTATTGTTAGATGAATAAACCTATAGCTTTATTTTTGGCAGGCACAAATGGAAGTGGGAAATCTACTTATAGGTTTGCAAATAAAATTGAATTTTTAAATTTAATAAATATAGATCCAGATAAATTTATTAAAGATAATAATGGCAATAATGCACTAGGCTCTAAGTTGGCTATAAATACATTTAATGCGTGTATTAAAAATAAAATTTCTTTTTCTATGGAAACTACGCTTTCAGGTAAAAGTGTTTTAAATAGAATAAAACAGGCTAAAAACAATGGTTTTAATGTCAAAATTATATATATTGGGCTTGATAACTCTAATCTTAATATACAAAGAGTTGAAGCAAGGGTTAATCGTGGTGGGCATAATATTGAAACTAATCTTATTATTAAAAGATATAAAGAAAGTAGATTAAATTTAATAAAATCACTGCCACTTATTGATAACTTAAAACTTTACGATAATTCAACAAATAAATTAATTAAATGTTTAGAAGTGGATAAGCAAAAATTAATAGATTTGAATACGCCATTGAAAAAATGGGTTAGTGATGTGTGTTCTAATATATTATTTAACGAAAACGGTAATTTATGTTTGCCTATTAAAAATATTGAAAAAATGACTGATATTGGTAAAAATAAAGATATAAATAAAGAACTTTAGATGTGGAAAATATTTTTTTTCTTTATTGATTTCTATTATTTGTTTTGCAAATGAAGAAGTTAGTGAAGCGATTGGGTGTGTTAAAATATACCTTTAATTAAAATATTTTTTAAAACAATCATTTCAAGTTATATAAAGTTATTTTAAATTAAAATTAATTTAAATATTATTTAAGGAGAATTTAATGAAAAAATATAAAATTTTAGTAGCATTAGCTACAGCGACACTTTTTATCTCTTGTGGAGAAGATATTAATAAACCAAATTTCGGACATGAATATGTTAGTAAATATATAAAACATTGTTTATTTTTTCAAGCAAAAACTGATACTACTATTACTTCTATTGTTGCTGAAGATGGAAAATGTGGATTAGAGATCCCTATAAATATGCATAATTTTTGGGATGTATCGGAAAACGGTAATGAAATGATTAAATATGGCTATTCAACAGAATTTACAGACAAAGGTGTGAAAAATACCAAATCAATAATAGAAAGAAAAAAAATTGAAATTAAATTGAAAGAAGGGGAAAAATTTTACTTCGTTTCAGGTTGTTATCCTATAAAAAAATTAATATTAGAAACAGATATAGGTAAATTTGAGTATAAAGATCTCAAAAAAGATGATAAAAAATAAATTAATTTTTATTTTACTATTGCCTTTTATTTGTTTTGCAAATGAAAATGCCTATGATGCGTTATTTGTTAAATACTCTAAAATACATAAGATTCCATCGCAGCTTTTGTGGGCAATAGCAAAAACTGAAAGTAATTTTAATCCAAGTGCGATAAATAAAGCAAACGACAATGGCACTTACGATATAGGTTTGATGCAAGTTAATTCTATACATGAAGAAAATTTAAAAAAATTAGGTTTAACATTAAATGATTTGTATGATCCAGAAATTAATGTGCGATATGCAAGTGCATATCTAGCCAAATGTTTTAAAAAATGGGGATTTAATTACAAAGGTCTAAATTGTTATAATGGTAGAATTTCAAATAACAATTACAATATAAAGGTTTTAAATAAATTGCGAAAAAAACAAAAAATAGTATATAAAAATACTAATGCAATTATTAAATAAAGGGGGTAAAATGAATACTAGAGAAGATACTGCATACATACTTACTCAATTAGGTTATGAAGTTGATAGATATTTTAGATTTAAATTAAGAGATGAAAAAACTGCAAGTGCTTCAATCAATCTTAATGGTAGAATTAAAGATTTTGGTAGTGGTTGGTATGGTTCTTGTGTTGATTTATTGTGTGAATTTCATAAGTATTCTAAAAAGGAAGCTTTTGATAAAGTAAATGAATTTATGGGTGTAAATAATAAACAATATGCACTAAGCGAACCTAGTTTTAAAGAAAACAAGGAGCATTCATCGCTATCTATAAGTGAAGATTATATATCTAATTACGAATTGCAAAGAAAAGAAAATTTTACTCGTTATAGCGAACTTTTAAAACAAACATTGCCAAATATTGATAATCACAAAAGAATTGAATTAGCTAAAAAATATCAGATAGGATATTCTAAAGAATCAGATAGGTTAATAATGCCTATTCGTGATCTTGATAATAAGGCTATGACTTTATGGAAATATAATCCTAGTCCTAAGCCATTCGTGGGTAGTAATAAAGAATTAATACAGTTACCAAAAGTAATGTTTTCAAAAGGTAAAAAGCGTTGCCCTTTTAATTTAAACGATCTTAATGAATATAGAACTAATTTAAATAAAGCTATTTTGGTTGTTGAAGGAGAAAAAGATTGTTTAAATGCAATTGCAAATGGATTTAGAGCGATCACTCTTGGTTCTGCTACAAGTTTAGTAGAAGATAAATATATTCATCTTTTTAAAGATACTAATATAACTATTTGTTATGACTATGATGATGCTGGGAAGAATGGAGCAAAAGCACTTGCAGAACAACTTAAGAATACCTGCAAAAAGATAGAAATTTTTGATTGGGAGCAAGTATCTAAGCAGTTTAAAATTGAATTGTCTAAAGGTTTTGATTTTACTGATTTTATGAAAATAACAAATGAAAAAAAACATAATGATAAAACAAAAGATAGGGGAAATTAATGCAAAATAAAGATTTTAATCAAGAAATAGATTTATTAGAAGATGGAGAAGTGGTTGCAATTTATAGTGAAGAAGAAGCTAAAAAATTAGGTATTATTGACTTTTTGGAAAGTGCTGGTGATATTAATGAGTGATATAAAATTCAATAACTCTAGTGCTGATAAAAATCATCAATATATTGAAGATTTTACAAATACACTTATAAAATCATTAGAAAATAACACTGCACCATGGATACAGCCATGGAAAGCAACAGGTCTAAAAAATAATCCACATAATGCTATTACAGAACAAGAATATAACGGTTGTAATGCTTTGTTATTAGAGATAATTACTGCTGAAAAGGGATATAAAGATCCTAGATGGCTAACCTTTAAACAAGCAAAAGATCTAGGTGGTTTTGTTAAAAAAGGCGAGAAAGGCGTTCCTATTAGGTTTGTTAGTGTTATTGAACCTAAAACAACAGATTTAGAAAAAGAGATGGAAGAAGGACTTATATCTTTAAATGATGATAAAAAATATATAGTTAAGCATTATACTTTATTTAATGCAGAGCAAATAGAAAATATGCCAGAACGAAAACAATTTAAAGTAGATCCTAATTTTGAATTTAAATCAATTGAAAATGCAGAAAAAATATTGGCTAATTCAGGAGCTATTATTGAGCATAAACTAGGCGATAGAGCATATTATAATCCTTCATTAGATAAAATAGTATTACCTGAAAAACAGCAATTTAAAAACGAAATGGGTTATTATAGTGTAGCATTACATGAATTAGGTCATTGGACAGGACATAAAAATAGATTAAATAGAAATTTAGAAGGTGGTTTTGGTAGTGAGCAATACGCAAGAGAAGAATTGAGAGCAGAAATTGCTAGTTATATGTTATGTAAAAAATTAAATATTGATTTTGATCCTAGCGAACATTTATCATATATTAATTCATGGAAAAAGATTATAAACAATAATCCAAATGAATTATATCAAGCAACAAAAGATGCTTTAAAAATAGTTGAATATGTTAGCGATTTTAGTATTGATAAAAATATCAAAAAAGAAAATGCTATATCAAAAAATGTTATGGATAATGTATTAAAAAATGTATTAAATAAAACAAAAGGAAGCGATATTGAAATAGCTAAGTAAAACTACTTAGCTATGAATTGTTGTAGTATTTGATTTTTCTTCTAATAAATAAACTGATAACATGATTGTAAAGTATGCAAGTAAGTATGCACCAGAATTTTGAGCCAAACTATACCCTGTTAATGCATTACATATATTTAAAAACAATAAACCACCAGACCCAATAAAAGAAAGAGATCTAGTATTGCTAAAAATGCTGAAAAATATAAATAAAATAATACATGTATAGTTTAATGCATCAAAGCGAGTTGAATAATCGTTACCAAAGATTGACTCACAAAATTTTACAAAAAATATCAATTCTTCCATAGACAAATTCCTTTTTTTATGTTTAATTTTATTCTACCATAAAAAAATAAAAAAGAAGATAATGTGTGTTGGTGGAAGCATTATATTGTTAATTTTCTTTTTTATCTTCTAGTATAAATCCATAGCTATTTAAAAATAAATATCCTAAATAAAACCAAAATAAAAACATTATAATGTTTTCAAAATCTTTAATTTCATCTAATCTTAGCAAAAGGCTTATAATTAATTGATAGGAAAATAATTTTATACCAGCAGTATATAAGATAAATAAAATTTTACGCTTAATTCCTATTCTTTTAATATGATAAATATTATTAATTATAACAAGTAAAAAAACAATAATAGTAATTATATGTATTTTTGCCTCATAATCAGTTGTAGAATAATTTCTTAAAAACAAAAGTATTAAAACAAAAATATCAATTAAATTAATATATTTTAAAAATTTAAAATATATTTTATTCATTATTATTCCTATTGATTATTGCATTATATAATTTTCTTGTAGCACTTTCTCTTAAATCTTTAATAGCATCTTCATCAAGTAATAAAAATTCATGAAATTTTATTTTATAATATTTTTTAATTAATGGAAAACTCCCAAAAAAATATTCATAAATAAAAATAATTATCAATATAATCGCAACAATTGAAAGCATAGCTGATATAGCAATAAATATTGGCATTATAACTCCTTTAATTTTTCTTCATATTGAGTTTTTATAAAATTAATTAAAATTTTACTCTTAAAATTAGTTTGTCCATACTTTAAAATCATTCTAATACAATAAGTATCATCTATTATTTTATATTTAGAATTAGAGCCAAATTCACAAATATATAATTTCTCACTTCTAAGTAAGTGTTGCAATGAAAATTTTTGACCACGCTCTTTTTCTTTATAAAGTTCATTATGTTTTGGAATCTGTATTACAGGATTAGATACTATATGTATCTTTATATTGTTATCGGTATCTATAAAAACATAATCTTCATATTTATTGTTAATATAACCATTAGCAAAAATATAAACTAAATATACGATTATAATGATAGGTAAATACTCAAAGATTTTTTTTATTTGCATAATTTTCATATTAATTCTTTTAATTCCAATTTAATTATTATTAATCCTAATATATTAAATAATGTTAATACTGTAAAAAATATAATTGCATAAAACACTATAAAAATAGTTACAGGGTATAGATTTTTGTAATCTAAAATTACAGCGTATTGTGCTATATACGCTCCGAGAGTCATTATTAATATAAAGCTTGTATATATTGTCATAGCATCCCATTGTTCTTTAAGTGTTCTACCTATTACAAACCATTTATAGAAGAACAAAAACATATACATAATAGGTATTAAATATATAAATATAATTGAAGCAAAATCATTACTTTGATATGCATAAGGCAAAACTTCTGTAAATAATGTTTTAAATGTATTCAACATTGTTTTCTCCTTTTGTTAAATTCTAATTTTATGTGATATGAGCATGGAATATGATCTGATAAATCATCAATATCTTTTTTAATTTTATTTAGTGCTTTTTGTAGCTCTTGTTTATCTATATTTTGATTTGGATATGTTAAATATGATTCACTATGTTTTTCCAAGTTTAAAAAGGTTTTATATAATGATCTATATAGAATTTCTAAAGGCGTATTCTTAGTTAAGCTAAGTAATATATTTTTTAATTCTTTTAGCTTTCTATCTCTTGTATAGTTTATTATATAATGAATAAACTTAGGTGATAAAGATTTATCAAATGGAAAGCTACTCAAAAACTCACCATGCACTATATTGTTGCTACATCTTGCGATTACTACTGTTAGACTCCAAATATCTGCGAAAACTTCAATAATATTTTCTACCACATTAGGTTCTTTCTCTATAATTTCTTTTGAAAATTTTCTTTTCAATTTGGTAAGAAAAACAATCATACTGTCTCCTTATTAAGTATTAAAATATTTTATTTTTCTATATTTTCTATATTTTTATATTTTGTTTTATCTTTAAACTTAAATTTATTTTGAAATTCATCTTGCTTATTTAGTGTATTACTTTTAAGGCTCTCTGTTTTAAACTCATCTTTGGTTAATATTTTATATTTAGATTTCTGCTTTTGCTTTAAAGGTTGCAAATGCTTTTCGCTTTTATCTTTTATAGATACTTCCCATATATTTTTATAAGTGGTTAATTCATAATATTGAAATTGTTTATTAGGTAATTTTTTCTTAGCTGTCACTTTTGCTTCTAATTGATCAGTCACAGCAAAATAGCATTTATCACCTACGCATACATTATTGTTATCTACAACTTCTTTTAAGTCTTTGCCCCACAATATAAATTCTTTATCATTTTTATCCTTCATTTTTACATAAAAGCTTGGCTCATTATCTTCTTTAAAATCATATAATGCATCACCGAAACTTACCACTTCATGATAATTCATATATTTATCTTTTTCTTTATACACTTTAGGAGTTAAATTAATTTTAGTTTTTATTGTTGCAGTTGCTTCTACTTTTAAAGCATTGAGTTCTAGTGCAAATAATTTTCTTAAATCTTGCAAATCCTTTTTTCTTATATGTTGTCTTTTACCAAAATTATCTTTTACTTTTAATACAACATGGCAATGTGGATTATCTGTATCTTTGTGCATAGCTACTAGAAAACTATTATTAGGATACTTAGTTTTTAAAGTCTTTGTTAAAGCTTCTTTGATTTTTTCTACTGGTGCATTTTTATGATCTTTCATTGAAAATATGATATTGTGTGTTTCCTTTATTTGCTTTTTATTTTTACTTGTATCATATTCAAATTCATCATACGCTAAAAAATTTTCAATAGCTTCATTATTGTTATTATATATATTGCTATCTTGATCAAATAATTCCAACTTTTCTTTTCTTGAAATGTAATTTAAATGCCGTTTCAAGCTTTTTGCATCATAGCATGAACTGGCTATTTTAATCATAACTTCAGTATTTTTTTTACTATTAATATATGTTTTATGTAATGTGCGTTTTTTATAATTTTTAGGAAGTTTTGCAACTTTTTCTTTTTTAATAAATACTTTTTTAGCTCTTAATTCTTCATCTTCTAAATATATTTTTTTAGCCATTTAATCTCTTTGTTAAAGCCATATAGTCTGATACAATTTGCTTTATTGTTAGTTTAATTTCATTGTTTGTATCTTCTACAATTTTATTAAATTTTTGCATGTCAGGACTAAAGTTATCAAATCTTTTTTCATTTAAAACTTTTGCAATTTGATTTATATTTACACCTATTTTTTTAATTTCTACAATAGCTTTCATTAGTTCATTAAATTGATTTTTGCTAATATATTTTTCATCTTTTAAAGATGATAATATTAAATATTTAGCTTCTTTAGTTATTGAATTAAAGCCGTGTATTTTTCTAAAATTTTCTAATGTTTCATACTCATCTTTGCTTATGAAAATTCTAATCTCTTTATACTTGGTTTCCACATCTTTAATATTTTCATCTTTTAAAAATTTATAATTCTCCTTAATACATATTAGTATAAGCTCATGTATTACTTGAGTATATGAAACTCCTTTAGTTTCTTTTAACTTATCTAAATATTCAAGTGCATAATCTTTTAATCTAATTGTAGTTTTTTTAGAGCTCATTTTTTCCCACTAGCATATAAAATTAAAATATGGTTGACTATTATTTATTTTTTCAAGCATAGATACAAATTCTTCGGCAATTAACTTTGGGTGACTTAAAATATTTACATTTTTAGAAACGGTATCTATATCCATTGAATAACATTTTGAAGTATCCACTAGAGTTAAATGAACACCCAAATCTTGATGAAATTTAAATTCAAGTTTATTTAAATTATCACAATCTTTTGCATTATAAAAAAATTCGTTTTCGGTTACTCTAACTTTAAAACCATAACGATATTTATCATCGAATCTTGGTCTTATATTTTTTGTTACTAAATCTGCATGATAGTCTTTATAGTTCTTTTGTTCTTCTAAAAAATTATTTTTTATAGTTTCAATATCTAATAACTTAATATCTATTTTAGGAAAATAATTTGACATTATTTTATAAAGACTTTGTCTGATAATGCAACGAATTTCAAAGCGTTTGCTATGACTATATAATAATGGAATTAATTGCTCTGGATGATTTATGGTTTGCTGTGTATAATCATCATATCTAAAATGAAAAGAAAGGTTATGTAAAATACGACGTGTAATAGTTTTAAAATCAACATTATTTAATTTATTTATAAAATTTTCAAAATCTTCATGTTCAACTAATTTAGTAACACTTCCTAAAGTTAAAATATCATTCTTAATTTTATCCATATCTATTCCTTTCACGCTAATAACATATAAGAGCTAACAGCAGTTTTGACAATAGTATAAAAAAAGTGTATGGCACTTTTTGGATACTTTGTCTATCCTGCCTAACCTTATTTTATTCTAAAATTAATAATAACTTTTTTAAGTAAATAGAAATATTAAAATATTAAAATTATAAGATATAAATTAATTAATAAAAAGATTTTTTTATTAAAATAATAATTATTTTGTGATATAATAAATAAAATTATTCAAGGAGATATTATGTATTCAAAACAAGATCAAATTATTGCATCGTTAGAAGAAAAACTTAAAGATGCCAAGCAAAAGAAAAAAGATTTAGAAAATAAATTTTTTCTTGAATTAGGTAAGCAAGCAATGATGCTTTTAGAAAAAGAAAAAGAATTCTATTCTTTATTTGATGAGTTATGTAAAAAATATGATTTAAAAATAATAAATGATTTATCTATAAAGGAGAAAGAGCATGAAAGATAAATTTGAAAGCATTACAATAATATCAGTTGAATATATGGATAAAAAAAGACAGGATATATTTTCAACTAATAAAGAATTTAAAGATAACGAAAAAAATGCATTGCTTCAATCTTTAGTTATGTTAGATGATATTGTTAAAGCCAGTGCAAAAGAAAATTTAAAATTCCCCAACGAGTTTATAAAATTAAAAATAAAGCTCAATGGAAAAGAGCAAGAACTAAATACTCCTTTAGGCGTTGGGGCATTTGGTAAGGATTTAAACCACTTGATAAATTTATCAAATACGAATTTAAATAAAGAAGTTGCAGACAAAAATACAAACAAACAAATATTTGAATTGTTAGAAAGATTTGGCGAAGGTGGTAAGTTTAAACAACCTGAAAAACAAGAAAATTTTAAAAATATATTTAATGATTTACGCTCAATAAATTTACACGATGAAGAATTAAATGGAGTTTATCAAGCTACTTTAGATTTTTTTGAAATGTTTAAAGATGGCAATGCAAAAGTTATTGATAATTCCAAACAAGCCATTTCGTTAAAAGAAGCACAGGCTACACAAAAACTTAAAGAAAACATTGCAGAAATTATAAAAGAAAATAAAGTTGCTAATGTAAAAGAGAGTCAAAAAGACATTTCAAAACCTATACATAGATAAAAGGAAAAAAGATGAATTATATTATTAATAAAGAAGCTGATTTTTATATAGAAAAATTAAAAAAACATCTACAAGATAATTGTTTTTTAGACACAAAAAAAGATAGTAAAAAAAATGTTTTTGATTTTTTCAAATGTGGTATTGATTATATGATTGATATTTTAGAATTAAATAGATTAGAACTTAATTATGAAGCTTATGGTTGTTCTATTAATGCAGAAAGTATTTTATGCTTTAATGAATTAGATAAGTGGAATGCTAAAATAGAATATGTAGCAGATAAATATAATAATATAGGTTTTTTTCTTTATATTTGTAAATTTGAATTAAAAGATTTTACATTAAATGAGTTAAAAAAACTAGATATAGATAATATTGTTAAACACGCAACAGAACACGCAACAGAATATGAATGTATAAAAAATAATAATATTTTTAAACTTGAATTAAATGATAAAATCACAAAAGAGAATTTAATAAATTGCATTATTTTTTATAGCAGAATTTATATTTTACTAAGAATTAAAAGCTTAGAAATTATTGAAAACATAATGTTTAAAAACACTAACATATCTAATAAAAACGATGTAATCAATTGGTAAAATGCAATGTTACTTTTTAAACAATAGAATATATAAATATAAGCATGGCAGTTAATAAAGCATATTTAACTTGTGATAAAACTCCATCTGGTGATGAAGTATATACACCTTTTTATGCAGTAGAGCCATTACTAGAATTTATTCCTAAAAGCAAAACAATATGGTGTCCATTTGATAAGGAATGGTCAGCATTCGTTCAGCTTTTTACAAAAAATGGTAATAAGGTAATTTACTCTCACATTGATGATAGTAGGGGGGGGGATTTTTTTATTATGAACCTAAAGAACATTACGATATTATTATTTCAAATCCACCGTATAGCAAAAAAGATAAAGTCTTGAAAAAGTGCTACGAGTTAAATAAACCATTTTGCTTATTAATGCCAATAAATGCATTGCAAGGTAAGGCTAGAGTAGATTTATTTTTAAAATATGGGTTAGAACTAATAGTTTTTGATTTAAGGATAGATTATCACACTAATAGAAATTTTGAAAAAACGACTAAGGGAAATCATTTTGGTAGTGCTTATTTTTGCCATAATGTATTAAAAGAAAAAATGATTTTTAAAAAAATTAATAAATACGAGAAAAGTTTAAAATAATATGGCAGTTTTTTGGCTGAAGTATCTGCCATATATTAATTATTATAGCCAAAAAATATTAATAAAATTAAAAACATAATAAAAAAATGTTATAGATATATTCTAAAC
>NZ_JACGAT010000019.1:0-31873 GCF_020137635.1 Campylobacter sp. RM12642 | reverse complement strand
AAAATTTTTTAAAAAAAATTAAGAATTTAAAAAATCATTCTAAATTCTTAATTTTAAATTCTACTAGCGGTATTTAATTCATAAATACTCTGCTAGAAATACCCCCCCCCTATCTCGTGTAACATAGAGCGAACGCAATTTCTACCATCTTCTTTTGCTTTATATAAATAAGCATCAGCAGCTTTTAATACTGATTCAAAATCTCTATTATCAGCATTTCTACAAGCTACACCAATACTTGTGCTACCTTTCCAAATCACTTTTTTATGTTCGTCTAATACTTCTATACCATTTACTACTGCGTGTAAAGCATTTGCAATTGCTACTGCTTCATCTAAAGAATATTTTTGTAATATTACTAAAAATTCATCACCACCTAAACGGCAAAAGTGTATGCTATCTCTATCGTTATACTTATATTTATTACATAATTCATTAGTATCAAAAAAATATTTAACAGCATTTGAAAATTGTTTTAAAACCAAATCTCCTGCATGGTGTCCATAAGTATCATTAACTTCTTTAAACTTATCTAAATCTAATTGAATAATAGCACAGGTTGGGTCTTGATATTCATTCCATATATTATTTAATACAAACATAGCCTGTCGTCTATTAAACAATCCTGTTAATTCATCTGTAATTGATTTTTTCTTATTTTCTTGAATTTGTTCTTGCAGTTGTTTTTCTTTTTTATTAAGACTTGATTTAATATCTGCTTCAATTTCTAATAATTTCTCGTTTCTAATCTCATAAATTTTTAAAAGATTTGATAAGGTAATAGTTAGAATTTCTATATTTTTATCCATCTTTTCATTTATCATCTCAAATGCTCTTTGAGGACTATTACCAGCTTCTATAAATTTAATTTGTTTAGCTATTTTATAATCTTCTCCAACTATATGAAAAATCAGCCAATTTTTAACAAAATAAGCCAAGTTAATTGCAAGTTCTTTTTGATATACCATATCATCTTCACTATTTTGCTTTAACACTGCATCTCTCATCTTACCTAATTGTGATATACACTGCGAGTGAATATCTCTGTGGGTTTCTACATATTTTGTATATATAGCCATACTTTTCATATAATCTTCTTCATTTTTAAAATGCCAAGCAATATGACTTAAAACCACTTGAAATACAGATTCAAATTCTTTATAACCACTATTAGCTGCTTCAAATACTTGCTCTATTAATTCAAAGAACATTTTATGTTCTTCATCAACCACATCAATACCTATTTCTAATTCAGGCCCCCAGCCTTTTATATATTCTTGAATTGTTGCTTTTTTACTTTCACTACTCATATATTACTCTATTTCTTCCTGAATTTTTTGCTTTATATAACTTAGCATCAGCGTTTTTAAAGGCTTTTATTTTATCATCTTCTACCATTTCAACTCCAATACTAATAGTAACTTTTATAATTTTTTCATTAAATTTAAATATTTCTTTTTCTATATTTTCTCTTATATTATCTAATTTTGTTACACAATTTTTAAAGTCTTGATTTTTATATACGATTACAAATTCTTCTCCACCAAATCTATAAACTTTATCTACATTAGCTTTTAATATCTTAGCTACATTTTTTAATATAAAATCACCAGCATCATGACCATAAGTATCATTAACTTTTTTAAAAAAATCTATATCACATACCGCTATTACATCATTAGTAATAAGCCTAGTTCTATCATAAGCTCTTCTATTTAAAACTTGAGTTAAAGCATCAAAAAATGCTAATTTATACCCTTCAAGAAATATAGAAATTAAAAATATTAAAGAAGCAAATTCAAAAAACCCAACATCTGTTTTTTCAAGAGTTTTAAAAAACATAAATTCAAAATAAGCTCCAATATACGCAAAAATTAATGTTTTTTCAAAAAATATAAAAAATCTTAATATCAATAAATACACTAAAAATACTAGAAAAAACACTAAGCCTAAATCAGTGATAAAAGAATTTGAAAATAAAAATTTATTAGTAGAATTTAATGCAAAGCTAGTATTTTGAGATAAAAATATACCTAATACTATGTATAAAATAAAAACAAAACTAATAGGTAATAAGCATTTTATAGTATCATACTCTTTTTTTAAAGATACTAAAAGCGCAAAAGCAAAAGGCATAAACAAACTTACATAAATATGGGTTTGATAATTTGCTGAAAATAAATAAATCATTTTAGAACTTATTAATAAAATACATACCGATATTATGTTGTATTTTTTAAAGTAAAGTGCAATAATAAGTGCTAATATCTCTAAAATAAAAGTAGCACTAGGCAAAGAAATTATTAATTCACTTAAAAATGAGTTCATTGATTGTAGAGCCTTTTGTAAATTTTAAAGAAACGATTATATAAAAAAAGGATAAAAAATGGTAGAAATCAAATCTCTTACTATGAGATACCCTACGGGATTATTATTTGAAAATGTAAATTTAAGCTTAAAAAGAGGCGAAAAATATGGACTTATCGGTGCAAACGGGGCTGGAAAATCAACATTTTTAAAAATTATAGCAGGAGAACTTGAAGCAACTAGCGGAGAAGTTAGTTTTGAAAATGGCGTAAGATACGGCGTGTTAGAGCAAAATCAATTTGCGTATGAAGAATTTAGTTTAAAAGATGCAGTTTTATATGGAAACAAAAGACTTTATAATGCAGTAAAAGAAAAAGAAAATATATATGCAACTTGCACGGATTATACCGATGAAATAAATAATCGCTTAAGCGAACTTGAAATGATTTGTGCAGAAGAAGACCCAAATTATGAATACGATACTAGATGTGAAAAAATATTAAGCTCTTTAAATCTTCATAATTATGATGAACTTATGAAAAATGTTCAAACAAGTGATAAATTTAAAGTTCTAATCGCACAGGTATTATTTGCTAAACCTGATGTGTTATTTTTAGATGAGCCTACGAATAACCTTGATTTAGACGCTATTAATTGGCTAGAAAATGAACTAAAACGCCACGATGGAACAATGGTTGTAATTTCTCATGATAGATTTTTCTTAAATAGTATTTGCACAAGAATGCTTGATGTAGATTTCAAACAAATTCGTGAATTTGCAGGAAATTATGATGATTGGTATATGCAAAGCACACTTATTAAAAGACAAAAAGAAGCAAGTCTTGCTAAGAATTTAAAAGAAAAAGAAGCTTTAGAAAAATTTATAGCTCGTTTTAGCGCAAATGCTTCTAAAGCAAGACAAGCAACAAGTCGTGCAAAAAACTTAGCAAAACTTGATGTAAGCGAAATAGAGATTTCAAGTAGGCGTGACCCATCAATTTTATTTAGATGTAATAGAGAAATTGGTAATGAAGTTTTAGAGCTAAACAATATAAGTAAGGCTTATGATAAGCAACTATTTAAAAACTTAAATCTTAAAGTAAATAAAGGCGATAAAATAGCAATAATTGGAGCAAGTGGAGCTGGAAAAAGCACACTAGCAAAGATTATAATGAATGAAATTTCTCCTGATAATGGAGAGGTAAAAATGGGTGCTACAATTGAACCTAGTTACTTCCCACAAGATACCTCAAGTAAAATTTGTGAAAATTTGAAACTATATGACTATTTAATTAGCGAAAAACATAAAGATATTGATGAAATTCGCAAATGCTTAGGTAGAATGCTCTTTAGCGGAACCGATCAAGAAAAAATGGCAAAAGATTTAAGCGGTGGTGAAAAGCACAGGTTGATGTTGAGTAAAATTATGCTTGAAAGGGGTAATTTTATCTTACTTGATGAGCCAAATAACCATCTTGACCTTGAAGCTATTATTTCTCTTGGTGAAGCACTTTATGAATACGATGGAGTAGCAATTTGTATAAGCCACGATAGGGAATTAATCAATTCTTATGCAAATAGAATTTGGTATTTAAACAATGGTGAGCTTATTGATTTTGTTGGCACGTATGAAGAGTTTTTATTAAAATATGGGGAGAGCAAATGACATTTAAGGTGGAGTATTCGGCAGGTTTTGGTAATTTTAGTCAAAATCATATGGGTTTTGGGCCTACTATTTATATTGAAGAAATTATTAACTATGAGAGCAATAAGGATTATTTTGATTATGTTGATTTCTTTTTAAAGTATTCAAAAAAAGATGATACATTCTTTCAAATTAAATTACTTGAAGATAGAGAATTAAGTGAAAATGAAAAATTGTCTAAGAAAAAGTATTTAATGCTAAGAGATGCGATGTGTGAATGGGCTAAAAACAACACTCAAGATGAAGAGATAGAATTAGAAAAAAATTATCATCAAGGAGATTAAAAATCTCCTTTCGCTTAATTTAAATTCTAAAAAAATAATATTAAGTTTTATACACAAAATATCTAATAATGATTACTATGCAATATTCTTATATAAATAATTACAATAATTCAAACTTTAGCATTATAAAATCTAAGTTGATTGTAAAATATTACTAGAAAATTATGTTTTTATATTTTAATTTTTATACTTATTTAATTTCAATATCTAATTTTGTTTGTGATTATTCCAAAAAATATACCATTGGCATTTAATAATAAAACTACAACATTTATGAATATGGTTAAAAATACTACTTAAATAATTAGCGAAAAAATATAAAGTGGTACGCTAGGTAGGAGTTGAAAAAGCCTATAAAATAGGGCTTAAAAATTGAATGTTCCCAAAATTGTTCCCAAAAATATTTTTTTTGATGATTTTAATAATTTTGATGAGGTAAATTAAAAATCACAAGTAGATTATATCTTTTTTATTGCTTAAAGTAAGCTAAAATAATTTAAATAATTGCTTGTTCTTATTCAAAATGCTTAAAATCTTTAATAATTTAGGTCAAACTTATATATTTTGCTACTTAGTTGTATTTATGGAATTAAACTAATTTAATATATTTTTGTAGTTTTATTTGACTTTTTAGATAAAAAAATAAGTTTTTTGATAAAAATTATATTGATTTTTTTTGCTTATTAACTTTTATTAACTACTTCTTTTACATTCTTTTACATTCTTTTACATTCTTTTACATTCTTTTCCATAGGTAAAAAAATTGGCATATAATCATTTAAGGCTTTTATTTAGTCCCTAATTGGTCGCTAATTTGCATAAAAATTCCCAATTTATTAAAATTACAACGAAAAAGAAAAAAAGGCTATAAAAAAAATTCAATGAAGTTTCTTTTTTCTTATTTGTCATACAAATAACAACTATTTGTTAGCTAAAGTTCAAAAAAAGATGAAAGGAGTAAGAGCAATGTAAAAACAATTTTTAAAAGTTGAAAGAAAAAAGCCAAAAGATAACGGCAATTATCTTAAGGCTTAGGTGGTAAAAACCACGCTAATTTTTGCCAAAACTAGCGTAAAAATCTTACCACCCTTTCATAAATATTCCAAAGTTCAAAGGTGCTTTAAAAAGCTAGATATTTATTAAAGGGGCAACTATGCACTATAAACAACGATTTTTTAATATTCACAAATCAGAGAAAGCCGTGGGACTTACCAAAAAGAACTTATGGCTATTTGTGAGAAACAACGAGCTAAATTACATCAAGCTAGGACATAGCTTAGTATTTATTCCACTTGATGAAATAAACGCACTTAAGCACATTTATAGCTTAAAAAAACACTACAAAAAGCAAGACAAAATAAAAGCATTAAATCAATATTATTTAGAAAAGGGGTTAGGAATGGATTATATTAAAGATTTACCGGAGTTATTAGGCACCAAAGACTTATGCCAATTATTCGGAATTGCACCAGTTACTATACATAGAAGAATTATCAACGGCGAATTAAAAGCCTATAAGCTAGGAAGTAGTAGAAGAAATTATTTTAAACGCGATGAGGTAATGGCACTAATTCAAGCTAGAAAGGTGCAAGAATGAAAAGGGCATTAACTTATAGGACATTATGGAATATTTGCTTAGGCGATATTCCAAGAAGTATTTTTTATAAGACAGGCACCTCATCGGCGAATATTAAAATAATAAGAACCAAAGCTTTTATGTTAGGGCATAAGCACTACATACAAACGCCTAAAATGATAAAAAAAGGGCTTAAGTTTCATCTACCTAGTAAAATGTATAACAAGCTAAAAAGCGATAAGAAAACGCTAAGAACTATCATTATGCTTATTACTAATTTACAGCTAGGAGATGAAAGGGTTATAAGAAGTGTTTTATCAATGTTAAGGGGGCTATAATGCAAAACATCACAGCCCTTGCCGATGATTTTCTAAAACGCTTAAATTCTAGTACATCTTTAGACAACATCAAGCAAGAATTAGAAAAAAAGTATAAAGATAAAGATAAAATTAACTTAGAAAATCAAATAATAAGTATTGAATTAACGCTTTTTAGTTTTCAAATACTAAATCCTAATTTGTTAAAAGATTTTGATAATTTTACGAACCTTGCCATTAATCAAGCCCACGATGAACTTATAAATATATACAAATGGAAAAGTGAGCCAAGTATAAATGATTTATGTATAACTTTAAGTCAAATTAATGAAGTAATAAATGAAAGTATCAAGCCTATTATTAGCATAATTAGAAAAGACAAAATAACACTAGAAACTTACGAGAGCTTAAAGCATTTGCATAGCCTAAAGGTTGCTACATATAGTGCTAAAAACTTGTTTTTAAATGCATACACTAGCGATATAACACCAAGTTTTTTAAATGAGTTTAAAACTAAATTAGATGATTTAGGGCAAAATCTCACGCCTAGCATAGACACTAAACAACTTTTAATAACATCTAAAGACTTTTTGACTAATCGCAATAATGTAGAAGTTCTACAAACTAATTTTAATTATCTTAATAAGTCTTTAGGTGGTGGATTTAGGACAAAATGCCTTTATACTCTATGTGGAGAAAGTGGGAAAGGCAAGACAACCCTAGCTATTCAATTAATTAGCGATTTTGCAAAGCAAGGAGTAAAAAGCGTATTTATTAGCCTTGAAATGGATAAGGCAGAGCTAATTTGTAGAATAATGGCAAACTTGACCGGAATTACTTATTTAAGACTTGATAAGTACCAACGCAATGAATTAAGATTTAGTAATGATGAAATAACAAAAATTAATAATGTAGATGAATACATAAAAAATATTCTAGTGCTAGAAAATAGCGAACTTGCAGAGCTAACACAATTAAAAAACGCCATTAAATGCTTAGTTATAAACGGCTATAAGTTTTTTGTAATTGACACTAAAGACCATTTAATTAATTCGCAAGGCAAAGGCGAAAGCTATGAAATGCATACACAAATAGCTAAAAGCTTAAAAGAGTTAGTAAAAGAGCAAGATATAAGCATTTTGTTATTATCTCAAGCTAATAGAAGTATTCAAAATCTTAAAAAAGATGAATTGCCAAATAGAACGCACATATCACAAAGCCTAGGCACATACGCTCAAAGCGATGGGGTAAGCTTTATTTATACAGAGTCAGAGAGTAAAACGCTAGTCTTATATACAGATAAAAGCAGATATGCACCTAAAAGCGATGAGGTGCAAATGATAGAAATTGATAACGAGTGCTTAAGGGTAAGAGAGATTAATACACTTACTCATTCAGTAGAACATATAGGGTAAGGGGCTAATATGTTTTGCATTACATCAGCACAAAAAAACATATTAGAATATGAATTCGCTAAGTATATTATGCAAGAACTAGAGCAAATCATCGCTAGTAACGAGCATACATCAAAAGCACAAGCAAGTAATTATCAAGATTATTTAAAGCAAGTACAAATAATGAACCAAGATAAAACCTTTATTGTAAATTATAGTGGGGTGCAATCAATGGGCTTTTTTTATTTGCTTAGTGCTTTTATATTTGAACCAAATCTTAAAAAAGAACTTATTATAAGTCATAAATCAATCCTAGCAACATACGGCGAAAGAATAGACCTACCTCATCTACTAAATGGGTTTTTCATCTCTATTGATAGCCCAAACAGATACGAAACATTAAAAAGCAATCTAGCAGATAATGAGAGTTTAAGGGTATTAGACTTTTGTAAAAGACATTTTGAATTTTACATCAAATGCACTCCAACCAAAGAGCAATCAGACAAAGCCGAACAAATGGGAATGACAAGCACAAGCGAACATTTAGAATTAATTGTAAGTGTTTTAATTGATGAATTAAAAGCTAATTTAGACCAAATGCAAAGGCAAGAAAAGGCAGAAGAGCAAAGACAAAAACGAGCAGAGCAAAACAAAGCTATAAGAGAGCAAATAAAAAAAGAAAGGATAATAAATGAGCGAACAAGTTAAGACATTTATCAGAGTGCATTATTCATTAATAGACAAATATGGCTTAAATGATGGAGTGATTTTAAGCTTTTTGTTATCTAGCAATATAAGAAAGGGGACTTATATTTCAAAGGTTCTAAATATTACAGAGCCTAGTATTTGTAATAAACTAAAGCATTACAAAAGCTTAGGGCTTATTGATGATAAAAACATTCCCACCCAAATCCTAAAAGATGAGGTAAAAGGTAGTTATCATTTAATGCTATTTAATGAACTAGTAAAAGAGCATAAAATACTAAAAGCTTTTATTATAAGCTATATAATAAGCACGGTAGCTACAAAAAACCTAAGGCATAAAGCAAAGCTTAGAAGTTATCAAAATATAGCCAAAGTATCTAACACTAGCTTAACGCAGATTAAAGCCAAAAGTAAAGAGCTAATAATAACACAACTTTTAGCACTAGTTGAAAACAAAGAGCCAAATATAAAGCAAAACAAAATCTTAGGCATAAACTTAGAACTAGCTTACAAGTATAATCCTAATTTAAAGCAAGGCAAATAAACGCCTTGCTAATTCCGAATTCAAATTCTTTTTTACCTATCACTTTTTTTAATCTTTTGCTATCACTTTTTTTAATAAAATTGGCTTTACATATCACTTTTTTTAATAAAACAGCACTTAGCTAACACTTTTTTTAATCTTTTGCTATCACTTTTTTTAATCAGTAATATTATTGCAAGAATAAAAAATCCCTAAAGGGATTTTTTTTATTCTATTGCAGATTAAGATTTAAAGCAAACGGCTTTAACGCTTACGCTTAGCCGTTGCTTATTCTTAGCAGATTATTCACAATCCTTACAAAGCGATAAAATACAAACATTAATGGATTTATATTGACTTTAAAAGATTTTTGATTTTAGGGGCATTTATGAGCGTTTAAAAGACATATAAGCTTATGCTTCATTATCGCTTTCTAGTTCTAAAACTTTATTTTTAATTTCATCATACTTTTTAGCTTTAATATGATTTTCTAGCAAAAACTTAATAAAGCTAGGATAAGGAGCACGATAACCCCAATTATTAATCGTTGCATAAGGTATCCCACTAATTTCAGCTAATTGTTTTTTGTTTAAATTAGCTAACTTCATAAGCTTTAAAAACTCATCTTTAGTAATAGTTTCATTCATTTTATATCCTTTCAAGTGCCAAATAATAGCATAAAGCTAATTAAAAGTAAAATATTATTAGCTAAACGCTAAAGGCTTTAAGCTTAAATTAATAGTTATATGCTAATATTTTTTTAAAATAAATTAGCATTAAACTAACTTATGAAATTAACAAGAAAGGAAAAACAATGAGTAAAGAATTAAAGAGCTTTAAGCTTACAGAGGGAGACAGCGAAAACCAACCACTACTATGCCCTAATGATACAATTTATTATGAGCCTATTAGCAAAATAACGCACGATATGGCTTATAAGTTTGTGGTAATTCAAGTAGGTAATAACAAAGAAATAAGACGCCTTGAGCCTTTTACATTCAGCAAAAAGGATACGGATATTTATAAACTTAATGTTACTTGTCCGGACAAAGATAAAGAATTGGAGCAATTATGCGAGTATTCAATGCCTTTTATTGTATTAGAAAAATCCGGCCTAATAGTTGGAGTAGTAAAGGAGATTAAAAGAAATATTTATAATCCGGAGTATTTAGAACTTCATAAACATTACACCAAGATATTTAAGGAAAAACAATGAAACACATCTACAAATATAATCAAGGCTTTTTAAAAGCATTCGGTTATAAGGTGCTAAAGTATGGTGATGAGATGCTACAAGTTAGCGATAAAAGATTTATCTATACGGCAAAAAGAAATGAAATTGCAATAAAAGGAAAAACCACAAGAGCGAAAGAATATTTAGAAAGAAACTTCGTAAAGATTTATTACAGATTTAACGCATTTTTAGAGTTGAATAACTTAGATAATAAGAAAGTTTATCCACAAACTTTACAAGCTTTATTAATGGCAATTTAAGGAGAGAGCAATGGAAAAAATATTACATTCATTTATCGTAAAAGATGATTTAAACGAACCACTAATTTTACAAGGCGATAGAGTATATTATACACCTTTCAAGGACTTCAAAGGCGATTTTAAAGAGCTTAACGGTAAGTTCTTAGCAATTGAGCTTAATGGCGAAAAAAGTGTAAGGCGTGTAAGTTTTGATGATGAGCTACAAGAATGGAGCGAAATAATGGACGGACAACCTATACCATACACGCTAGAAACCACAAATTACACAAGGCAAGGAAGACAAAAACAAATACACGAATTAAGCCTAACGGAAGAAATAATTCAAAAATCTAATATTGTTTTAGGTGTGGTAGATAGCTTAGAAAGACAAATTAGCAGTGTAAGTTTTGAAAGTTTTCAAGAAGATTATAACACAGCGATAAACTCATATTACCAAAAGGCGAAAAAATGAGAAGAAAAAGCATAAACGCCTACTAGCTAAAGCACATAGTATAAAATGCCGTAAAAGGCGAATAAATGGGCTTTTGTTAGCTTATATGTATTTAAGATTTAATGGCTAGGGGTCGCTACTCGCACCCTAGCTACTTCTTAGCACTTTCTAAAAACAATTTGATTTAATTAAATGAAACTTAATCTACTTAAATGCCAAAATGGTTTTTAGGTTTTTGCCGGTCGCTACTCGCATACTCCGGATTTTTGAAAAATTTTATAATGTTACTTCACTCATTATAAGCCCATCAAAACGCTAAAATCCCTACAGCTTAGGTATTTTAGGGGTTTTCTTATTGTAGTCCTAACTTATTTACCATTTTAGGTAGTCGGTATCCACCACCTTTTAGGTGTGGGGTTAAGAGCTTTTATTAATATTTTAATGATATGATAACAATAACGAGCTACAAAGCTTACGCCCTTAATGGGTTCCCACGCTAGTTCGTGGGATAACTTCTTTATTAATTTTTTCTACAATTTTACAAAAATCATCATTCGTTATTTTGATACTTGACAAACTTATAATTCTTTTATTATCAAATATCCTTATTTGATTTAGCAATAAGGCTTGTTCAGTTTTATTCTTATCAATTATTATCATTTTATGCTTATTTGCCTTGCTTGTTTTTGAACTTAGAGGAACGCCTAAAAAGGCTTTATTGTTACTAATGTAAAAAGTATTTAATACCAACACAGGTCGCTTAAAATTATCTCCTTTACCATAAATCTCACAACCTATATTTAAACCTACATTGACCCAATAAACTTTACCTATTTTTGCATTACTTACAAAATCTTTATTATTAATCGCCTTTTTTACTTCATTCCATTCATCGTAATTCATAGAAAATCCTTAATAAACTTCTCTAAATAATCGCCCCACCATTGCATTAATTCCCTTTTAGCTTCTAGCTTATGGCTTCTATCATACACGCCACGAACTCCTCCTACCGTATGAGCTAGGCAAAGCTCTATAATCTCGCTTGAATAATTATTATCGTTAGCTATCGTGCTAAACATTGCACGAAATCCGTGGGGCGTGAATTCATCGTTTGTAATGCCACCACGACGTAAAATCATTCTTAAAGTATTATCGCTAATGTAGGGGTCTTTTTTATTCGTTCGGCTAGGAAACACCCACTCATCATCGCTTTTAAAGATAGTTTTTAGAGTATTTAGTATCTTCAAAGCTTGAGAGTTTAAGGGCAAGTAAAAAGGTTTTTTCATTTTCATTTGTTCGCTAGGAATTGCTAAAACACCATCATCAAAATTAACCCACTCCCAACGCATTGCCCTAATGTTTTGCGTTCTTAAAGCAGTTAAAGATTGTAAAATTAAAGCATATTTATATAATGGATTTGAGTTAGCAGTGCGTATTATATTAAAAAGCCTTTTTAAATCATCATCATTAGTAAGCGTTGCGTGATTTTTCACTTCTTTTTTACCAAGTAATACACTAGGCTTTACTTTAGCTAATGGGCTTACTACCTCATCGCCGTTACAAATAGCAAACTCATATAATTGATTAATCAAAGCAAAGGCACGATATGAAGTTTCTTGTTTATCGCAAGACTTTAAGCACTCTATGATTTGCAAAGCTTTTAAATCAACTATATTAATATTTTTTAAAATATCAAATATTCTAAAAGTACTTATGTATCTTTTGTAAGTTTTATCAGTTACAGCCTTTTCTTTACTTACTAAAAACTCATTAAATAAAGTATCTAGTGTTTTACTAGTATTCATTATCCCACTTGCTAAACTATCAGCCAAAGTTTTATAATCACTTATCGCTTGTTCTATTCCATAGCTTATATTAAAATCATTTAGCTTTTTGATTTTGTCCTTGCCGTTCTCATTGTATCTATAATAAAAAGTTTTGTTCCCATTAGTTCCCACATAAATATAAATATTATTATAAACACTTACTTTATATCTTTTATTTTTAGGCTTTAATGCTTGTATTTGCTTATTTGTCAATGCTTAACCCTTTTTTATGATTGTTCCCAAGTGATTTTTTGTAAAAATCCCAAGTGTTCCCAAAACTTGTTCCCAAAAAATTATACCATTTAGATATTTAATGATAATTAGTGATAAGATAAGTAATTAAACAAACAAGGCTAAAACATCGTATTTAAGGGGTAAAAATACTCTTTAGATATTTAATGATAATTAGCGAAAAATATAAAGTGGTACGCTAGGTAGGAGTCGAACCCACAACCTACAGATCCGAAGTCTGTTGCTCTATCCATTGAGCTACTAACGCAACAAAACTAAAATATGATTTTTTAAAAAAGTGGGGTGAGTGATGGGAATCGAACCCACGACCCTCAGGACCACAATCTGATGCTCTAACCGACTGAGCTACACTCACCATAAATGAAATAATAAAGAAGTGGTCGGGGTGAAAGGATTCGAACCTTCGGCCCCTTGGTCCCAAACCAAGTGCGCTAACCAGACTGCGCTACACCCCGAAAATGTTTTATAAGAAAGGTCGCATTATATATTAACTTTTTTAAAATGTCAAGAAAAAAATAATTTATTCACAAAATATTGCTAAAATTATACACAATGACCCCGTAACTCAGCGGTAGAGTGTTACCTTGACATGGTAAAAGTCGTTGGTTCAAGTCCAATCGGGGTCACCATATTACTTATTCTTTTTTGATTATTCTTTTTATAAAATATGTTTTAATGTTTTTTCTTGTAAAATTTAAATACTTTAAGAAATTATATAAATTTATAAGATTAATATATTTAAAAATAAACAACCGCAAAAGCAGTTGTTTAAAATAACTTGCCTAAAATAAGGCAAATTATAAATAATAAGCTATTAAAGCACCGCCTACTACTAAAGGTATATTGTAGAATATAAATGTAGGGATACATACATCTTTTATGTGATCACTTTGATTATCAGCATTAAGCCCAACGGTAATTCCTAAAGTTGCTTCACTAGCAGGGCTACCTGTATCTCCAACTGCACCAGCACAAGCAATAATGAAAATAATACTTTCAGCACTAAAACCTAAAGCCGTACAAATTGGCACAAATAAAGTCGCAATAATAGGAACAGTTCCAAACGAACTTCCAATTCCAAGAGTAATTAATAATCCTATACACATCATTCCAAACGCTATTATCAATTTATTAGTAGTAATACTTAAAGTAAAATCAACTATTTCTTTAATAGCTCCTGTGCTTTGTAAAACAGCTCCAAAACCACAAGCAATTAACATAATAAATGCCACATAACCCATTAAAGAAAAACCGCCTAAAAATACTTCATCAATTTTTTTATACTCAACTCCACCGCTTACACAAATAAATAAAAAGCCAAGTAAAGCCGAAAGCGGTAAAGAACCAACAAGTATTTGAGTAGTTAAAGTAATTAATAAACCTATCATTACCATTAGTTCTTTTTTACCAAAACTAATATTATCTAAGTTTTCATATTTTGTTTCAAGCTCTTGATATGCTTTAGGTTTTCTATAATAAATAAATGAAGCAAGAAGACCAAAAAACATTATAAAAAACATAAGCCAAACGACACCAGCAACATCACTTTGAGTAACTTTTACTCCATTATCATTTAGCGATTGAGTAATTATATCTTGAAATATAAGACCAAATCCCACAGGTAAAGTCATATAAGGCGTTGTAAGCCCAAATGTTACCGCACAAGCTACAGCACGCCTGTCAATTTTTAGCTTATTAAATAGACTTAGCATTGGTGGGATTAAAATCGGAATAAATGCTACGTGAATTGGAATTAAATTCTGAGAAAAGCTTGAAATTATAGCTAAAGAAAATAGCAATAAAATTCTTTTATCTGACATCTTTTTACTAATAAAATTAACTAAATAAGCAGTTAAATTAGTCCTAGATACAGCAACCGCTAAAGCACCTACTAAAACATAGCTAAGTGAGGTTTGCAAATTGCCACTCATACCACTTATGAATGTATTCATAATATTTTTTAATACTACTAAAATATTATCATCAAAACTAACACTCATAAGTCCTGCTATTAGTCCAGAAACTAAAATAGCCAAAAATACATTAAATCTTAATAGACATAGTCCAAGCATTATAAAAACGCTTATTAAAACAGGGTTTGTTAACATAAATTTTCCTTTAAATTAATTTTGTTTAAATGTTTAAAAATATAAAAAATAATATGATAAAAAAAGTATTATGAAGTCTCAATGCCCTAAGGCATGATGGAAGAAGAAGCTTGTAAATAAATTGTTTGTTAAGACAAATGATAAAACACTCATTTAAAAACTCCTTTTGTAAAATATTTGCGTTATTCAACCTAAAATATTCTGAAATTTTCCTTAAATATTTTATTTTTTTAGAAAAAATCATTAAAATTATCTAAAATTCAATACACTAAAACCTTAAGGAGTAAATATGAAAAAATTAATAATACTTATATTTTCAATATTTGTTTATGCAAATGAAGCACAAATCGCTCTTGATTTAGCAAAAGTTAATGAATATTTATCAAAAATTAGTGCTTGTAGTAATAATAATTTTAAAGGCTGTGATGAAGCAAATAATATAAATAAAATAACTTATATAAAAGAAGCAAAAGACTATATAAACGATGAATGCAAGGCAAAAAATATGGCAGCTTGTTATACAATTTCTACTTTTAGTGATGATGATTATACGATTTTTAATGCCTTAAGACTTGCTTGTCAAAATCATTTTGAATTAGCTTGCACTAAGCTTGTATTAAATTACGAACAAAACTCAACAAAAGCACTAAAAATCATAAAAGCTCAATGTGATAACGAAAATAATCAAAACTCTTGTTATGCAACTGCTAGATACTATAAAGGATTTTTAGATAAAGAAAACGCTATTAAATACGCTCACATTGCTTGTAACAAAAATTTCTTTAATGCTTGCATATTTGAAGCAAGTGTGCATTTAGAAAATAATGACACAAAAAAAGCATTCAATCTTTTAGAGCAAACTTGCAATAAAGGTTATGAAGAAGCTTGTTTTGCTGGAGCTAATGCTTATTTAAATATGGGTAAATTTAAATTAAGTAAAAAATTCTTAGAAAAATCTTGTAATTTAGGTAATCAAATATCTTGCAAAAAACTAAGTGGTTTTTAATATATTTTGAAATTCTAAAAAAGGATAATAATGCTTGAATTTTGGCAACATTTTTATGAAAATACCAATAGAGTTGCATTTAGCATAGGAATGTTTAAAATACATTATTACGCACTTTGCTACATATTAGCATTGCTTATTGCATTATTTATAGGACAAAAATTTGCTCCACGCTTTGGCTTTAGCAAAAAAGAAATAGAAAATTATTTCGTTTGGATAGAAATAGGCATAATCTTAGGAGCTAGAATAGGATATATTTTAGTTTATAGCGATGATAAATTATATTATTTAAGCAATCCTTGGCAAATGTTTAATCCGTTTGTAAATGGCGAATTTGTAGGAATTGCTGGAATGAGCTATCACGGAGCATTAGTTGGTGCGTTAATTGCAACTTATCTTTATTCTAAAAAATATAAAAAAAATATGTTTAAAATACTTGATTTAGTAGCATTATCAGTGCCATTAGGGTATATATTTGGAAGAATTGGAAACTTTTTAAATCACGAACTATTTGGCAGAGCAACTGATGTAGCTTGGGGAGTTTATGTAGGAGATACTTTAAGGCACCCTAGTCAATTATATGAAGCATTCGCTGAAGGTTTAATAATTTTCATTATCATTTACATTTTTTCAAAGAGAATAAAGTTTAACGGGCAATTAATCTGTATTTATGCAATGTCGTACGGGATAGCTAGATTTATTTGTGAATTCTTTAGAGAACCTGATTTTAATTTAGGCTTTATTGCATTAAGCCTATCTATGGGTCAAATTTTGAGTTTAATTATGTTTTGCTTTGCTCTTAGTTTGTATTTTTATTTAAATAAAATTAAAGCTAATCATTAACACGGGGGGGGGTATAATCAAAATTACAATATTTTGATAGTATCAAGATTCAAATCATTTTAAGGAGTAAAGTATGAAAAAACTTTTATTTTTAGGTGCAATTAGTTGCTGTTTATTAGCTGATACAAATATAAATCCAAGCGAACTACCACAAAATATTCAAGACTTTGTAAAAACTCATTTTACAAATGAAAATATAGTTAAAGCTGAAAAAGATTGGGATTCTTATGAAATCAAACTTAGCAATGGAACTGAACTTGATTTTTCTAAATCTGGAGATATTAAAGAAATAGATGGAAAATACTCTCCAATTCCTGATAGCATTATGCAAGATGTTTTAAAACTTGCTAAAGAAAATCAAAAAAATGCGAAATTAATGGAAATTGAAAAAGAATGGAACGGATATAAACTAAAATTTAATAACAATTATAAAGTTTATATAGACAATAACGGAACTATCACAAAAACCGTGCTTGATGATTAAAAACAATAGGAATTTCAATTTGAAATTCCTAAGATTAGGAAAGATATGAAAACACTTAGAAAATTACATTCTTACATTGGAATTTATGCTTGTTGGTTACTTTTTATAATAACCTTTTTTGGAACCATTAGTTATTTTAGAAATGAAATTGATTTTTATATGCAGCCAAAGTTGCACGAAAGCAAAACTATCTTAAATAATGATATAAATGGATTAAGTAGTGCTATTAATTACGCACAAGAAAAATATAAAGATTACGATTTTATATCTATCAAAACTCCTAGTTATTATAATAATTTATATGAGATTAATTATTATAATTCTAATTCAACAAAAGGCGAAAGAAAAAGTAATATAAGCTATTTTGATGGAGAAAATATACTAAATAAAACAAGCACTTTAGGAGCTAAATTTTTAACTAGCATTCATTATAAATTATTGCCTATTAATGGTAGTTTTAAAGATTTCTTAGAAGCAATTGTTAGTATTTTTGCAGCTGGGATAATATTTTTATATATAAGTGGAATTTTGATTTGGAATAAAAAGAATTTCAATAAAATTAATGTGAAAAATGATTTAGCAAGATTATTTGATTTTCACATAGTTGCTGGACTTTTTGTGGGTTCATTTTTATTCATCTTAGCACTTAGTGGAATAGGTATAAATTACATTAAAGATATAGAAAAATTATTTACCACAACTACCACTAAACAAACAAAAACACCAAGTAACACAAATGCAAATAGTGATAAAAGCTTTATTTTTGATACAAATTTAATTAGCAAGGCCATTAATAATTTAGAAAATACAAAAAATATAACAATTGTTTTAAATAAAAGCACAAAAGAATTTGCAATTACTTTAAATGATGATAAAAATATAATGCCATCAATTAATACAAAAAGTAATAAAAGCTATGTTTTTGATAGTGAAGCTAATGTAAAACAAACTCCAAAAGAAAGCAAACTAAGTGCATTTTCATCAATTTATGAAATATTTTTTAATATTCATAGAGTTATGTTTGCTGATTTTCAACTTTATTTTATGTTATTTTTATGTGGAATATTTACTTGCTTATTTATATACAAAGCTTTATTGTTAGCTAGTAAAAAACATAAAGATAATCTACTTTATAAAGCAATTGCTTATGCAGCATTTTATCCATCTTTAAATGCTACTGCTATTTATTTTATCGCTAATAAACTTACTCAAAATATGCAAGTAGAACAATTTGCATTTTTAATAAGCTTTATATTAAGCATTATTCTTAGCTATATTTTTGTAAATAAAACTAAAAATCTAATGATAATTAGCTTAATTATTTTATTGGCATTATTAATATCTGATATTTGTATTAGCGGTTTTGTGTTTATAACAATGATGTTTGACTTTGTTATATTACTTATGATTTTAGGATTAATTATTAATTTAAGGAGAGCAAATGTTAATAATATTAATTAATTTAATAGGAGCAATCTGCCTTAGTATTGATTATAAAAAAGCAAGTTATATTTTATTTGCAATAGCATTTGTATGTGCCTTATATCTTGATGCAAAACTATATAATTTAATGATATTTTTTAGTTCAATTTTTGCATTTTGTATAATTACGATTTGGGCTAAACACCTATATGATTTAAATAATAAAAGCTCTAACATTCGCTAATTTTTAGCGAATGTGGTTTTGGATTAGTTTTTGCTTTATTATTTAAAATCACAAAAGGAAAAATATGAAATTTAGCCAAGATGAGATATTTTCAGCTACTGATGTAGTTCGTAATTTTTCTGCAATTTTAAAAAAAATTGAAGGAAATAAAAAAGTCTTCGTAGTAAAAAATAACAAATTCCAATGTGTTATGCTAAACCTTGCCGAATATGAAAAATTACAAAATGCTTTAGTAATTTTAGAAGCTATTTATAAGGACAAAAAAAATGGCAAGAATTAATATAAAAAATCTCGGGCTAAGTTATCTAATAAGACAAGGAAATGGAGAAAAAGTAGCTTTAATAATGCACGGATGGGGTGCTAATAAAGAACTAATGGAGCAATTTTTCACAAAATCTTTAAGCAAGCATTGTAAGCAAATGATATTTTTAGACTTTGCAGGATTTGGTGGAAGTGATGAGCCAAATTATGCTTTTAACTCTATTGATTATCTTAATTTGACAAATGAATTTATAAAAGCATTAGATATAAAAGTTGATATTTTGCTAGGTCATTCTTATGGTGGCAAAATTGCTTGTCTAATGGCTAGTAAGAATGATTATGATGCGTTGATTTTATGTGCTAGTGCTGGGTTAAAACTACCAAAAAGCCCTAAAGTAAAGCTAAAAATCTTTCTTGCAAAATGCTTAAATAAATTAGGATTTAAAAATATAAGAAGATTTTTAGCTAGTAAAGATGGTGCTACGCTAAGCCCTATTATGTATGAGACTTTTAAAAATGTAGTTGATGAAGACTATCAAAACGAAATTAGCAAAATCAACACGAAAACCTTGCTATTATGGGGCGAAAGCGACACTGCAACACCACTTAGCATAGCAAATAAAATGCAAGGTTTAATCAAAAACTCAAAACTAATTACCTTTAATGGAAATCATTTTTTCTTTATGCAAAATGATTTAACGCCTTTTATTGATGAGTTTTTTCAAAAAGCTTGAAGAATTAGAAATAATTTATTTTAAAGATTGCTACAAATCTTGCAACGGGCATTGCTGTAATATAGATAAGCCTTTTGATACAATAATTCCTATGCTAAGAAGCGAGTATGAATACATTAAAGATAAAACCAATCTAAATCTAGTTGCAAGTATTGCTTACAAATTAAAATGTGAAAAAACAATCACTTTATGCTTTGTCAAATGCTCTTATAAAGGCTTATGCGCTTTTCGTCCTTTAGCTTGTAAGCTATATCCGTTTTTTGCTCTAGTTAATGATGATGGAGTGGTTTTGGATATAAATGCAATTAGCTTATATGATTTATTTTATAAAGATTTTTCATCTCATCCTTGCCCTTTGATAAAGTATGATTTTGATAATTTAAAAGCACAATTTTTATTAAATGTAAAGCAAATCTCAAATGAGCCAATAATAATTTTTATATTTAAAGCATTAGAGCTTTTAGTCAAATACCTTAAACTTTATTTAAAAGATTTATACCTTGATAATTGTGAAAACAAAAAAGAGATTTTGCATAAAAACAATTTCTTAAATGCTTATAAAAACGAAGAATTTAAAAATGAAATAAATGAACTTTATTTAAGATTAAGCCTAAAATATAAAGATAATTTAGATAAATATTTATAAGAATTAAGAAATAAATTCTTAATTCAAATTCTTAGAAATTTTTTAAGTGATAGTTTAATCTATCAACTAATATTTGATGTTTGAATAATTCTCCTTCAAACTTTACACTCTTACACTCTAGCATTTTTAAAGATTTCGCTATCATTGAAGCAATACTATCAACAACACCAAACAAAATCGCAATATCATCAAGTCCGCCTAAACGATATATTAAAATCAATCTAAAAGACTTACTAACATCCATTAAAATAGGTTTTTTAGCTAATTTAAAATCAAGCCCACTAGCAATTCCTATTTCATATTTATTAGCTAAATCAAGAAGTTCAGTTAAGCTTAATTTAAGTCCTAAAATATTTGCCGAGCTTATTAAAATACCACTAAAAGTATTTAAAATCTCGCTATCTCCTTCAAGGTTTAAGCCAAATTTTTCTTTATAATTTGCTAATAACTTAGCGCCTAATTTGTTTTTATTTAATAATTCTGCGTGATTTTTACTTTCAAATTCTAAAAAAGCTGATAATTCATTATTAATATAAATCCCATCATCTCTTACAACAACCTCATCGCCCTTATTAAATCTAGCTAAATCATCATAACACCTTGCTCTTTTAGTTTGTGCGTAAGAACTAGCGAGTGATTGTTCATAAACGCCGTAATTATCCCAAAAATCTCTTTCACTACAGGCAATACAGCCATGCCCTGCTTGAACCGGCCAAGAAGTTTTAGCATTAAACTTTGTCTTAGGACAATTATTAAAAGTATATGGTCCTTTACACCCTACTTTAAACAAACAAGCGCCAGATTTAGCTGCTTCATCTCCAAATTCTTCAACAAATTCCCCACTCTCAAAAGCTATTTTTCTTTCGCACATATCGTGTAAGCATTTTGAATAAGCAAAAGCAGGACGATTATTATCATCTAATGTAGGAGCTTTATCAAAAAACGCAAAATGTAAAATACTAGCAATGATATTGCTCTCACTTGGAGGACAACCAGGAATTAATACAGCACCTTCTAAAATATCTTCAATACTAATAGAATTAGTAGGATTTGGCTTAGCTGCTTGAATGCCACCATAAGATGAGCATGAACCTACAGCATAAACACAACTTGCACGATTAGTTAATTCTTTTAATTTATGTAAAGCAGAGTGAGCCGGAGCCCCACTTGTATAAAACTCATTACTAGCAATAGCACCTTCAACTACTAATAAAAATGGCTCTTTAATTTCTAATAAATCTTCAGCTAAAAATCCACTAGCTGCCATGTAAGTTTCGTGATAGATTAAATCTATAAAATCAAAAATCAAATCATCAAGACCAATACTCTCACTTCTAATAAAGCTCTCACTACAGCCTGTGCATTCGCTAAAATGTAGCCATATTAATTTTAACTTTTTTGCATTGATTTTTTCGTAGATTTCTTTTTCATCAGCTTTCACGCCTAAAGTTTTTAATGTAGATTGAATTTGAGCTAATACATTTGCATTCATAATAATCCTTTATTTAAGCTTAAAATATCAAATTAAATGAATAATAGCGAAATAATTTTTAAAATTAGTAACTTTTCTACTCAAGTTACTAATTTAACTAGCGGTATATTTAAGATATATTTTATATTTACCCCGTTTTAACGGGGCTAAATGAGTTTAGTTTGAAATATAAATACTAACTAAACCAAACTTTAAATATTCTTAAAATTATACTTTTTTTCAAATTTTAATAAATTTTTATAAGTCTTAGTTAAAAATATATCTTAAAAAAACATAGACTTTAAATACTTAGTTAGACCTAAATTCTCTAACATTATTATAAGTATTACAATAGGACAAATAAATCTTATAAACAATAACCATATTTTAAATCCAAACTCACCCATATAAGGAATAAATAAAGTTTTAAGTTTATTCACTTCTACGAAAAATCCTACGAAAATACAAGTAATAATCGCTGATAATGGCATTAAAATATTAGAAGTTAAATAATCTAATATATCAAATATACTTTTATCAAAAAATGTAAAAATTGAAGAATATTCATTATTAAAACCTAAGATACAAAATATCCCCATAATATAAACAAAAATACCTATATAAATTAGAGCAAGTTTTCTTGAAATTCCAAATTTATTTATTAAATAAAAAGCAAAAGGTTCAATCATTGAAACAGCACTAGTAAGCCCAGCAAAAAGTAGTGCTATAAAAAATGCAATCGCAAGTATATTTCCAATAATTCCAAGATTTGAAAATAAACTCATAAGGCTTACAAATATAAGTCCTGGCCCTTGCTCGCTTGCATTTGCTCCATATTCAAAAACAAAGGTAAATACAATAAGCCCCATCATAATACCAACTAAAATATTTATAAAAATAATTGATAAAGTTGATTTAATTACATTTATATTTTCTGGCAAACTAGCAGCGTAAGTTAAAACCACGCAAACACCCATAGAAAGACTAAAAAAGCTTAACCCTAAAGCGTCTAAAATTAATTTTATATTAAGTTTATCTTCAACAAATAAAACAGAAAAATCAGGCTTAAACAAAAAGCTAAACGCCTTAACAAATCCATCAAAAGTAAAACTATATAAAAGCATTAAAATTAATAATATAAACAAACTTGGCATCATCCATACATTCATTTTTTCAATGCCACTTTTAATTCCTTTACTAACAACCCAAAAAATCATAAAAAACACTATGCTAAAGCAAATAATTTGAGATGATAAGTCTTTTGTCAATAAATTACCAAATAAATCTCCAGCTTCGCTAACAGAATTTGGTAAAGCAAAAAAACTAGAATAAATGTATTTTAAAATCCAGCCTATTACAACGCTATAAAAACAAACTATTAAAATAGCTCCTATCATAAAAAATCCTGCAAATCCCCAAGCTTTTTTATTAGATTTTGCTAAATCGCTAAAAGCATTCACAGCGTCTTTTTGAGTAATTTTACCAATACTAAGCTCTCCTAAAAAAACCATAAAAGCTACTAAAAATGTTAAAACTAAATAAAGCAATATAAAAATAGAACCACCATTAGTTCCTACCATTGTAGGGAATTTCCACGCATTTCCAAGTCCAACAGCAGAACCTGCCATCGCTAAAATAAAGCCAATTTTAGAAAATTGTTCTCTCATTTTTATCCTTTAAATTTAAAATACACAATAACAAGCACAGCAAGTGGTGCAACAAATCTTGCAAAAAATATCCATATTTTAAAACCAAGCTCACCCATATAAGGGATAAAGGTTTCTTTTAAATCTTGCTTGCTAATAAAAAACCCAACAAAAATTGCAGCCATAAATGAGCCAAAAGGCATAATGATATTTGAGCTAACATTATCTAAAATATCAAAGAAATTCATTCCAAAAAATGTTAAATTATTTTTATAAGCTTCAATGCCTGAAAATATACATAAAAGCCCTAAAATATAAACAACTACTCCAATTAAAACAATAGCTTTTATTCTTGAGAAATTGAATTTATTTATTAGATAAAATACAAAAGGCTCTATCATTGAAACCGCACTAGTAATCCCTGCAAAAAATAAAGCTATAAAAAATGTAACAGCTAATATTTTGCCTAAAAGTCCAAGTTTTGCAAAAAGCGAAATCAAAGAAATAAAAATAAGCCCAGGACCTTGTGCACTAGGGTCAGCATTAAACTCAAAAATAAAACTAAATACAATAAGCCCCATCATAAGACCTATTAAAAGATTTATAAAAATTATATAAAAAGTTGAACTTACAAAATTAGTTCTTTCAGGTAAGCTAGCTGAATAAGTAATAATGCTACCTGCTCCAATACTTAAAGAAAAACAAGCAAGTCCTAAAGCGTCTAAAAAAGAATCTTGATTAATCTTGCTAAAATCAGGCATAAATAAGAAATTAAAAGCGTCTTTAAAACCATCTTGAGTAAAGCTATAGCAAAGCATTAATAAAAGCATTATAAATAATGTTGGCATCATAAATACATTTAGCTTTTCAATACCATTTTTAACACCTTTTGCCACCGTGTAAAAGGCTATAAAAAACACTATACTAAAACATATTATCAAAGCACTTAAATTAGTTTCCACTAAATTAATAAAAAGCTCTTTATTATCAGCGATTTGAGTGCTAAGTGTATTTATATTAAAAATAGTAGATAGTGAATAATAAATATAATAAATTATCCAGCCAATAATCACACTATAAAAACTAACGATTAATAAAGCCCCAATCATTGTAAAGCCTACTAAAGACCAAGGTTTTTTATACTTAGGTGCTAAAAAATAATAAGCACTAGCAGGGTCAAGTCTTGATGCTTTACCGATATATAACTCGCACAAAAATATAACAAATCCAACGCCTAAAGTAAGCAAAATAAACAACATTACAAAGGCTGAACCACCATTAGTTCCTACCATTGTAGGGAATTTCCACGCATTTCCAAGTCCAACAGCAGAACCAGCAACTGCTAAAATAAATCCAATTTTAGAAAATGTATTATTCAAAATAAGCCCTTTTTTTGGTTTTTTAAGGTTAAAACTTTCATTCTATAATAATTTTTAAAAATTTGTATAAATAAAAATTAAAAATATATAAAAAAAGGCAAAAATTTGTGTAAAAATACTAAAGAATTTACATACAAACTAATCTTAAGCTATGATGGTTCAAGATTTTTTGGTTCAGCAAAGCAACCAAATTTAACTTGCGTTCAAAATACACTTGATAATGCTTTAAAATGTGTTGGGGTATTTAAGCCTAGTATATTTGCTAGTAGGACTGATAAAGGAGTGCATGCAAATTGCAATGTGGCAAGAATTAGTTCAAGTTATAAATTAAATAAAGATTTTGTATTAAAAAAACTCAACAATACTCTAAATGGTATTTATATAAAACATATAAAAGAATGCGAATTTGAACCTAGATTTGATGCAAAACTTAGAAGCTATAGATATATAATCTCGCCTTATTTTAACGCCTTTAATAAAGCATATTGCTGTGATTACTCAAAAGAAATTGATATTCAATTATTAAAAAACGCTTTAAAAGTATATGAAGGAGAGCATGATTTTGCTAATTTTTGTTTAAGCCTTGATGATGATAAAAATAGCATTAGAACTATTTATAAAACTAGAATTTATAAGTATAAAGATTTGGTTGTTTTGAACTTTTTTGCTAATGGATTTTTAAGGGGTCAGATTAGATTGATGGTTGATTTTTTACTTAAAATAAATGAAAAAAAATTAAGTATAGTTGAATTAAAAGAACAATTAGCTTGCAAGGAAATTCACTCAAGAACCCTTGCAAAACCAAGCGGACTTTATCTTAAAAGCATAATGTATTAGAAGTTATATCCTATACCCACTAATAATTTTGAATTAGAAAAATTACTTCTACCTTGATATTCCACTTTTGCATTTACATATAAATTCTCATTAATATCATAAATTCCCTCAACACCAGCACCAATATATGTGCTACTTAAATCTTGGAAATCATGATGCAAAAATATTTCTCCACCTGCTGTTACATTATCAATAATTTTTACAGAATAATGCACTCCAGCTTGAATACCAAATCCATTTAAAGTAGAGCTTGAAATACCATCATATTTTGGCTTTATTGAATAATAATAAGCTCCAGCTAATATATTTAACGCATCATCTAATTCTTGATAAGGTAAGCCAATCGCATAACCACCTAAAGCACCAAATGAATAAATGTTATATTTATACTTACCATAATAAGTTTTACTCTCTTGCTTTGATACGCTTATATTTGCACTATATACTAAATCATCTATATTGTTATAATTTTTATAATAAATATTAGAATTTAATACATTATCACTTCCCACGCCAAACTCAATTCCCGTATGATTGTAAGCGTTAGCATAAGAACTTAAAAACCCTAAAGTTAAAACAGAATATAAAATCTTTTTCATAATCTTCTCCTAAAATAAAAAAAACGATGAATACTAAATATTTTTAGACAATAAACAGCTATATTTTTTAAAAAAACTAGTAAAAATATATTATTTTTTGTATTATTAAATCACATTTTAAATTCCTTATATTTTGAGTTATCATTTTGTAACCAAAAATAGGAATAATTTTGTCTTATTTTTAAAAAAGGAGATTTTATGAAAGTTAATTTTAAAGGTAGCCCTGTTGCAATTAGTGAAGCAATTAAGCTAGGAGATAGTATTAAAGATACTAAAGTAGTAGGTAAAGATTTAAGCGTAATTAATCTAAATGAAGACGCTATCATAGTAAGCGTTCCTAGTATTGATACAGGTGTATGTGCTAAAGAAGCTAGAGAATTTAATGTAAAAGCTAACAAACTTGGAATGAAAGTTTATGTTGTAAGTATGGATTTACCTTTTGCTTTTGCAAGATTTTGCACTGCTGAAGGCTTAGAAAATATAATTCCAGTTAGTGATTTTAGATACGGCGAATTTGTTAAAAACTACGGCTGTAGAATACAAGAAGGTGCTTTAGAAGGACTTACAACTAGAGCTGTTTTTGTTCAAAAAGGTGGAAAAATAGTTTATAGCGAAGTTTGTGCTGAAATTACAGAACTACCTAATTTTGACGCTTTAGAAAAAGCTCTAGCGTAATTAATAAATATCTAAATCTTAGGATTTAGATATTTTATAATAAACCAATACCATCAATACAATAATCACTATTCCAACATAAATAAAATTATTTAAAACATCATTTATATTATCTACTATCGTTATCAATGGATTAGCCATTAATTTAATTGATAATAATAAAACTTGTATTTTTTTCATATTAATCCTTTAAAAACAAAAATAAACTTAAAATTATAATACAAACCAAACTAGGACAAAATGCGACCTTAAAAATAGCTTAAATTAGCGATAGCATAGATATTTAAGGACTATTTTTTTCACTTAAAGATTGCTTAAAATAATAATTATTTTTTACAATTTTTAAGAAATTGCTAAATTTGTAATTTGCCTATTACATAGAATTTTTAAGTAGATTTTTTTTAACCAATACGCCGATATTTTTTTGTCGCATTTTGTCCTAGTTTGATTTTTTTTGAAAATATTCAATTTTTTTACAAATATTTATCTCATTTATAATTTATAAAAATATTAATTTAAATTCATTCATAATAAAAATATAAAAAACTTGTGAATGTTTAAATCCAAAATATGATTTCAACATTATTTTTTAAAGCTAGTAAAACTAATAAAACAAAATTTAATTTTTACCTATTAAATAAAATCCTTTTGTTTCATCTTTTAAATTACAACTTTTTATATCATCAAAACAACGAATGTTATATAAAAGCTTTATATTATTTTTAGTTTTATTTATCGCATATATTCCTACATCATACTTGTCTTTAGTTTTAATTTCATTTTTTTTAAATAAAGTATAAAGTTCAGAAAATTCTCTTTTAATTGTTTCAATCGCATAAAATTCAATATTATCATTATTATTTTCTATTTTAATCTCTTCAAAAGCATATTGTAATCTTGGGTCGGCTAAATCTTCTTTACTAAATTTAACCACACTACCATCGCCACAAGCGACTAAAAATGTTAAAGTACTAAAGCTTAATAATAATTTTTTCATTATTTATCCTTTTTTTATATTTTTTTTAAAAGAATAATACCCCCCCCCCATTCTTAAAAAAAGATTAAAGCACTTAAAAATAATTAGTAAAATCAAATTCTTAATTTAAATTCCTTAAAATTTTTAACACTTATTTTATTTAAAAAGCAGTCATTTAAAATTTCTTACCACTAAATATTATTTTAATAATAATTTTAAGATTTTAATTGCGATTTTATCCTGCAAAATTATTTTATATAGTTTTAAAATCAATCAAACATTTAACAGAATTTAAAAACGAATTTTAGATTTAAATTCCGTGCCAAAAAGCACGAAATTTATAAATTATTAGTTAAATTAAAAATGAAAACCTAAACCAAGATTTATATAAAGGTTATTATTCTTTTGTGAAAATAAATTATCTTTAACACCCACTTTAGTGCTGACATAAGGGCTATAACGAGATGGTGTAGTATTAAACAACATACCTAAAGATATATCATAAGCATTTCTATTCTTTTTCACACCAAATTCATTTTGAACATCTCTAAAATAATTATTACTTAAATAAAAATTATAATAAGCATCAAGAGTTACCATATATTTTTTTGTATCAAATGGTTTGGATAAGGCACTTAAACCAAATTTTAATCCCTTAATATCATAAATAGCACCGCCTCTAATACCCATATTATGATACGCAAGACCACCCATTAAGTTCAAACTAAGCTCATCTTCATATTCATCATTAACATACATTCCATAACCAATCAAAGCACTAAAATCAAATTGATTATTTCTTATAATTGGAATTAAGTCATCAAATCTATCTTTATAATTATTCCAAAAATAATTAGCCTCAAAACTCCAAACAAATTCAGAATCTCTTTCGTGCTCTTTATAAGTTCTAATATAGCCATTAATATCCCAATTATTATTGCCTAAATATTCTTTATTATTGATAATAAACATTGTTTTTGAAGTAGATAAAAAGCCAAAATTAATACCAGAATAAGTTCCCGCATTAGCAGCTACACCTAAAGCACCTAAACAAAGTGTTGAAAACAATAATTTCTTCATTCATTCTCCTTTTTTGATAAAAAAGAAAATAATACCCCCCCCCATTCTTAAAAAATACTTAATATTGTAAAAATTTATATGATTTGTTTAAGTATCTATAATTATTAAAAAATTATTTTAGATTTAACATAATCAATTAGCTTACATTAAAAAATTTGAGAATATTTTTAAATCAACAAATAAACTTAATAAGCATTAAGCCTAAACAAATAAAGCTAATTAGGAATTAGCTAATTCCTAATCTTGCCTTAGAGTTATCACTAATTTTCATTAATTCATCTAATAATTTATCTTTTTCTTTATCAAAATCAAATTTAAAGCTTTGTTGCATTAATTTTTCTTTATCTACAAATTCATCCATTGAAATTCCATGTTTTTTAAAAATAGCTTGTAATTTAGGGTGGTCAAGCCCTACGCTACCTGATGGTAAATCAAATTTATTCATAAATTCTTTTGATGATTTTTTAGCAAATTCAATTATTTTTAACTCCAAATCAGGTGTGATTTGATAGTTCTCTATGATTTCTTCTGCTACTTTTAAACCTTCATAATCTAAATTATTTTTAACTGATTCTAGTTTTTTAGTCTCAACTATCCCACAAGCTTCTAAAAACATCATTACCCCTACATCTTCTTTAGGTAATCTTGCTATATAATCATCTGAAGTCTCTTTATCTTTTCTAGGAGTATGCCATTCTGTGGGAAAAAATAAACAATTTCCATAGTGCATCCAAGCAAAATCATCTTTAGAATTTGATATACACTTATTAATTAATTCATCATTTATATTGCTTGCTGCTTTACTTTGAGCTTGTAAAGCTTCTTCAAATGAAGCTTTTTTATTATCATTTAAGTTATTTGTCTTAGTAAAAGAACTAAGAACAATCCTATTATTTATTAACATTTGCTCTCCTTTAATTTATAATAATTAAACAAGAGCAAAATGTGTTCCTTATTTAAATAAACAAATAATAAGTATTAAGTAGCTTTAAATATTTAATATTTTAATTCATTCAATAGTAATTATTTAATTAGAAATTAATTCATAAATCAATATAATTCAAATTATTTTTAAGGAGAGTTTATGAAAAAGATATTATTAAGTTTAGCTTTAATTTCAGGCTTATTTGCTGTTGATATTAGTAATATTGATAAAGCTTGTAAAAATCAAGACCAATCAAATTGTGCTTTTGAGCTTGATGAATACTGCAAAGAAGATTTGAAAGCTTGTTATCAATACTCAAAAGATTTATGTGCTAAAGATAATTTTAGTGGTTGTTTAATGACAGCTATTGCTAATGTAAAATTAGTGAAAGAACAATTAATTGATATTAAAGAAGCCTATATTGATGCTCAAAAAGCTATAAGTAAATTATGCGAATTACCAAATATAATAGTAAAAAACGAATCATCTCATAACAAATTTTGCGTTGTAGCAGGAGATGGATTGGTTTTAAAAGATGGTAAAAATTATGGTTTAGAAACAAATCCACAAAAAGCCTTGAGTTATTACAAAAGAGCTTGTGATGCTCAATCTAGTGTGGGTTGTGAAAGATATAATAGTTTAAAAACTTTTTTAAATAAATAATTCTAAAATTATCAAGGAAATGGCTTAAAAAGTCCTTTCCTTTTAAATCTTATTAATATTTACACTTATAAAATGCTTTTTGTTTTATTGCTTGATTATTGTTGTTATATCCTTGATAATACTCATCTTTAGAATACTCAAAAAACTCAAGATAAAAATCTATATGCTTATTTTGTGTTTTTATGTTTTTCATCATATTACAAATTTCATTGCTTGTAGTTCTATCTACATTGTTATAAATATTTAAATGAATATTATTAAAAGACGAATCGTATAAAATATAAGTTCTACTAATACAATCTTCTTTAGAATTGCAATAATTATTTTTAATAAGTTTTTCTTCTATTTTATCAATTGATAAGCTAACAATATTTATGATATTACTATCAGCTTTGCCGTAACTTAAAAAAACTAAAAAACCAATAATAAAAAATATTAAAAAAATCATTATATAAAATATTGTTTTTAACATTTTAAAGACCTTTCTAAGCTTTTAAATCTAGTAATTTATAATCTTTTAGCTCATCAATTAGCTTTATACTAAACTCACAAAATTCTTCTAAATTATTTTTGTCTTTTAATTCTTTTTCTTTATCTTCATTTATCTTTAAAGAATTTGAGTTTTTAAATAATTTTATATCTTGCTTTAGTTTTCTTATGTGATTGTTTTCTTCATTAATAGCGTATTCTTTTAGTCTTAAATCTATTTTAGGCTTTTTATCAATCTGATTTTTTTCAGTGTATTTATATAGATTTTCTAATTCTTCTAAATATTTTTCTTTACTCTCATTTAACATAAGTTCATCTAGCGTTAATGAACCATCTTTATTTTTATCCTTTAAAATAGTATCACTTAAATCCTTTGAAATAGTATTATGAGCTTCATACATTTCATCGCTAATATCATCTCCTTTAGCATTAAGTTCTACGCTAGTAATTTGCAATAAATTATATTCATTTATCTCGCCATCAAGCCTTACTCCTAGCCTTGAGTTTAACATCTCTTCTTTACTAAGCACTGCATTTTGGCTAACTTCTAAAAATTTATTAGCAATCTCACT
>NZ_JACGAT010000018.1:0-33977 GCF_020137635.1 Campylobacter sp. RM12642 | reverse complement strand
AAGTTAATGTTTGAAATTTTAAAAGGAATTAGCAATGTATGATAGAAGAAAAGATAATAAATGGATATTACAAAAAAATATCAATGATAAAAAGCTCATTTTGTCAATGGTTGGCTTGTTAACCTCTAATCCTTGTGCTACAGCAGATGATATTTTACAAAAATCAAAAGCTAGTGGGGTTTATAAGGGTAGAAGTGTAAAAGGTTCACCAAGTACATTTGGTGTAAGAATGTCTCAAGTGTGTTTTTATATGTTTGGATATAAAAAGGATAAGGAATTTATACCATCAGTATCCACCCAGTTTTTGTCAATGGGAACAAAAGAGTCAATTGTTGCTTTTATTAATTTATTTAGCATGCAGTACCCACACCCCAATAGTACTATTTCTAGCAATTTTCAAATTTACGTAGGAAGGCTTATAGTAAAGCTTTTGTTAGATGAAAGATTGGATGGTAAGATTTATTATGATGAGTTTGTATGGTTTTTGGTATTTTTAGAAACAATTGATGAAGTTAAATACAAGCAACTTATAAAAGATATTAAAAAGTATAGGGCTTTAACGTTTGATGAGAAATTAAAGTTGTTTCAAAGTGTATATGATTACCATAATGTGTTTTCTAATGCAACCCATGAGGTTCGTAATTATTTTTCTAAAATTTTTACGAGTTTTGGAGTGTTTAAAACATATATTGATAAAAAAAGTTTGAGTTTTGATTTTATACAAGGCAAAGACACTGTTAGAAAATTATTCTACAATTCCTATATTGTATTAAATTCTGATTTGATTGATTATGCAAAGTGTTTAATATCTATACATTCACCTTTTTTAAAACCAAAATTAGAATCAGACTGTATGAATAGAGATGATTGGGTCAGAGAATTATACGAGTTTGATATGTTAGAGTATTTTTATGATATTAAAATTCATAGAAATAGAGTTGAAAAGATAAGAAATATAATAGAATCAATGCCAAAAGAGGCAAAATATGGCAGTAATGATGGAAAAAGCTTTGAGAATATTCTGGGCAATTGCTTTGAGTTATTTAGAGAGGTTCAAAATGTAAGTAAAATAAGTGGTGCTGGCAATACGGATATTTTGTGTAATATTAGTATTAAATTAGATAATTTTAAAGTAAATGTTGATGCAAAAAAACGTAAAGCTGTTTTGGAGGGAATAAACCCAGCAAGAATTGATAAGCACATCAAAAAACATGGCTCTAGATATGCCATCATCGTGGCTTCTAAATTTGCTCGTGGGGTTGCTGATGATATAAATAACTATGCAATTACTCTTGTTGAGGCTGAAACTTTGGCAAATTATTTATTGAAAGAATGTTTATCATCAGAAGATGGACAAGCTGATTTTTGTAAAATTAATGAAATTATCAATAAATCTTATGGAAAAGACATAACAAGAGAAATAAACTCTTTGATTGTAGAAAAATATTCTGTAAAATTATAAATTATTTTTTAGTTTATAATTACTTAAGTGTTTACATCACATTGTAAGCACTTTTTGTTTAAATTATTTTATATTGACATTAACTATGGTAGGGTTATTATAGGATAAATTGATTTTTTCATATTTATGGTTCAAATTTTGAAGAATTAAGCATTCTAGTTCTTGTTCTAGATTTTTACTTAATACGTATTCATAATCCTTGCTAAAAGGTATCATAAATATGTATGAAAAATAATATAACCCAAATGTACAAAATGCAAAAGGTAAGCCATTATCATCATCCTTCCTTATAAAAATTTGTATATCTAAAAAGTCATTTTTTTTACCATGGTTTAATATGAAAATATTTGGAAGGTTTATTTTTTCACAATTATCTTGGTTTATCCATTTAATTGTTTCTTCAAAAAAGTTTAGATATTTTTTATCTGTGATACTTAAAGCAAATTTACATAATGCTTTATATATATTTTGAGGTGTTATTTTAACGGAATCAATAAGTTGTGTTTGTTCGCTATTCAAGTCTTTCGTGGTAGATTGCATGTTAAAGTCTTTGGAATAAAAACTTAAATTTGTAAGTTTTGGCAATTTTCCATTTTTATTTTTTACATTACATAGAAATCTATCTATATTATGGAAAATAGCAAATTCATTTTCTATTTTTGAAAATTTAGTATTGCATATATCGCATTCCTCGTTGAGTATTATTTTTTTATTGCCGAGTGATTCTGATATAGCATGAGCTTTGTTGTTAAAAGTAACTTCTGGTGTTTGTTTTCCACAAAATCTACATATTCTATTACCTTTAAATGATTCCCCTATTTTACAAGATTGTTCTGTTGTTATGGAAACTATATCATATTTGGTTAATATTTCTTGAATTGCTTTTATATTATTATTAAACAATGTGTTATCAATTTCGTTTCTTCTTATTAATTCTAATTCCACTTGATATTCATCACATATATCTTGAATTTCTTTTTCACATACATAAAACCATTCATTTTCTTTTAGATTTTTAAAAAATGATTTTATTTGATTTATTTTCTTGTTCTTTTTTTCATATTTATCAACCAGTGCTTCAATTTTTTTTGCCATATCATTATTGTACTGTTGATATTTGTTAGCTAATTTAAATGGTTTAGAAGCTGGAATTAAAGCACTTTGAAAACATGATAAAAAATCATAGTGAAAAGAAACATCTTCAGTTGTAAAACATATGCTAGGATAGTTCATAGTTTTTATATACATAAAATATCCTTTAAGTTAAAATTACATTGTATTGTATCGTATTTTTGCTAAATAAATACAAGAAATATAAGTATTAATATGCTTTTTACTCAGCACTTGCTTGTAATGATGAGTATGAAAAAATCTTAGGAAATGAAAAGCTTTTAGCTCTTGTTAGCGAGATACTACAAATCATCAAAAACAATGCAAGTATAGACTGGATGATAAAAGAAAATGTAAGAGCAAGGCTAAGAGTAGCTGTAAAAAGAGTGCTCAATAAATACGGCTATCCACCTGATATGCAACAGCTAGCGATTGATGGGGTTTTAGCTCAAGCTGAGATTTTGGCTATTGAATTAGCTAACGAGTAGAGTTTAATATTTTTTGTGTAGGATTATCGTTTTTATAATATGCTATTAATTTATATTTATAATATTTTTAACTATATAATATTATATTTAAGGAGAATAGATGAGTAATAAAACTAGCAATAAAGGTGATATTATTAGCGGAATATTAGGAATTGGAATTTTTGTTGGTGGTGGTGCTTTAGGGCATAGTTATTTTTTCTCTAGTGAAGATATAGCTAAGCTTGAAAGACATATTAGCAATTTACAATATGAAAATAGAATTTTAAGTAAGCGATATTCAATAGAAAAGGAATATTATTTAATTAATAGTTGTGTGGATAAAAAAACTAGAACTAGCTATTTGTATAAAAAAGAACAACTTGAAAAAGAATGTTTTCAGTCTTTAAAAAACATTGAAAATGATATAAAAGAAAATAATTTAACCACAGAATATACAAAACGGTATTTTTAATCTTTATAAAAAAAATTATAAATATCTTCTCCTAAAATTTCTTTTCTATATGAATGCTTATCATATTTTGAAGATAAGTATTCATACCATTGTTTTAATTCTTCTAGCGTTTTATCACTTGTTTGTTTATTATTATTTAATGTTTCGCTTAAAGTTTTTCTAAATCTATTTTTAAATTTAGAAACTTCTTTTTCATTATTGTGTGTATCTGCGTATATGCAATCTGATATTTCACTTGCTATGTCTTCTTGTTTTTTTCCACTAGTTTTAATTAATTCTTTTATTTGATAAGCATAGTTTTTTGCTATTTTTTTATTTTTATTCATTTTTTCTCTTAATTCACAGGTATTCACAAGTCATTATTATATCATTTTGTAAGTTTTGCAAAACTAAAATAATTTTTAAGGAGAACGCGATGAGTAAAAACGCGATGGATAAAGAAGCAGCAGCAAGAATTCAATCAAGCGAAGCTAAGAGAAATGGTGGTATTGTAAGCAAAGATAGTTTTGCAGCAAGAGCTCAAAGAGCAGCTAATAAAAATAGCAATAAAAAAGGAGAATAAAATGGCAATGTCTCAAGAAGAATTAGATTTATGGTCAGATATTAATAATCCAAATAACGATGCTTGTATGGATGATTGGGCTGATGCACATAATCCAAATAATGAAGATTATTTAGGTGATGATTAATATATTTAGCTAGCCTATAGGCTAGCTTTGTAATAATTGAATATAATTAGATTGTTATTTTCAAATTCTAGTTATTTTTTGTAGTGCTTTCTTCTTTTTTATTCTCTTTAGATTTTTCTAAATCTTGTTCATTTTGTTCTTTGCTTTCGTTGTTTGTTTTATTGCTACCATTTTCTGTATTAGTAACATTTTGCTTTTTACCATCTCTTATTATATGAATGTCTTTTTTGATAAATTCAACTCTTATGCTTTTTTCACAATCTTTTTCTAATGTTTTACCTATCTCTATATTTTCACTACATAATTCCACATAGGCAATATCTCCTAAAGTTGATAATACTTTCACATCTTTTAGCTCGATATGTTCGCCTTTATAGTGATAATTTTTTGTATATTTTTCTTTTTTATCTTCTATATCTATAATATCCTTTATAAAGCTATTTTTATCAACAATTATTGTAGCGTTGTATTCTCCCATTCCTGACATTCTTGTAGTGTTATAATCTGTGGCTAAAAATACACAAAAAATAATAATGATGCTTATAAATCTAAACTGATTATATTTTTTAGTTTTATTCAATAAAATAAAGTAAGACGATATAATGATAAAAATAAAATATACAAAGCAAATAAATTTAAAAAAATTAAAATCTTTTATTGAGAATAATAAAACTAATGAGGAAAAAATATAGAGATATGCAATCGCAAATATAAATACTATCAAGTCAAGAACCGTGAATTTAGGGCTAAATTTTTTTGTTATGATTGCTAATTCAATAGGAATGTATAATAAAAACATATATAATATAACATATATTATGTTTGAAAAGCCAAATGTTATAAATTGTTCAAATGTTAAATCTACTTGGTAGTGTAAATCTAATACATAAAATTTACCATAGTTTAATGTTGAGCCAGCAACTAGCAAAAATAATAAAATTTGCCCTAAAGCAAGAGATATTTGTCCGTATTGTTTAATATTGTTATATATTCGTCTTTTTGTTATCTTGTTAGTTTGAAAAAAATCGTCATTATTTTGTTCTTTTATTATATGCGTTGCAAGTTTTTCTTGTATCCATTTGCAGATTTTTTTCAAAAATAGAAAAATACTTTTAAATATTTCTATAGTTTTGTTTTTGTATTTTTTTATATTCATTTTCAACCTTTAAATATTTTTTTATATTGTAGCAGATTAATATATTGTGAATTTTATTTGGTTATTGTTTGTGAAGTAAATGCAATAATACTTTTTACAAAAAAGTAAGAAAATGTATTTTGTAATTTTAGAATCGTTAGTCAAAATTCAAATTCTATATAAATTTGTAGTTTTATATTTTGATAATTTTTATAAATTCTTTTGCCATCTTTTTAATTTAAAAATTAATAGTAAGAATTGATGAGGTTTTGAAGTTTAAAAGAATTTGTATAAAAGATTGGCTAAAAACATAAAAAAGCTTTTAATGGTGATTTAGTGTAATTTAGGAAAAGTATCTTAGAATTTGATTTAAATTCGTTAAAAAACACAAATTGTAGTTAAAAAATAATCGTAAGTGCAGTCAATAAAATAAGGCTATTTGATAATTATTATAAAAAATTTTTCTAATAAATTTAGCTAGATTTTTATAACAATGAAATGATTAAAACCTTTAATAATAAAAGATAAATATTCAATAGCTACAACACAACATAGATTTATTAATGCTTACTTATTAATTATGTTCTAAAAATGAAAATATATTTGTGGGCTAGTAGTAAGAAGTTATTTTTTTAATAATTGTTTTAGTAAAAAATCTGTATTAAAATACTTGTATGGATACCATTTATCAATACTATAAAATATAAAATTTGGCTTTAAAAGCCAAATTTTAGTTTTGATTTTTGCTGTGGTAATAATATAAATATATTAATCCAATAGGAGCAATAACAATAGACAATATCCAACACAAAAGCATTATCCAAATTTTAATAAACCAATATATTAAAAATAATTTGCCTTGAAAGAAAAATACATTATTTCCCATAATAAAATTCACAATACTTTCATAAACAAACCTTGAATATGGATAAAGTAAAGCATTAATAATACCAACAAAAATAGGAGCAACTATATTACCGCTTGAGTTAGCTACTAACATAAAAATAAAACAGATATTACAATGCCAAAAATAAATACCTAAAATAATAACTAGGATTAAGCTCTGCAAATGTTTTATTAAAACAATCTTTTATAATTTCTTATCTTAATAATGGATTATTGCTTTTTGTTTTAGCTTTTAATTTTTTAATTACTATGCCTTTTTTGTTGATACAAAAAACATTAGAATCATTTATATTTGGGCTAAAAGAACTAATCTTAACGAAATCATAATGCCACATTTCGCATTCATTAGAAGAACTAATTCTGCTAGGTGCTCCGAATTTCTCTTCCAAATCACTTTTGCTAGATTTGTTAATCACAATGCTATCAAGCTCATCTTGGGTAATCTTAGTGCCTTCAGTATAGGTTGTGAAATTATCAATAGCAGCACAAGAGCTAAAAGCTAATGCAACTAATGAAAACAAAAATAATTTTTTCATTTTTTCTCCTTAAATAAATTTAAAAGCAAATTTATCATAAATAAATTAATTTATCCTATAGGATATAGATTTTAAATTTTTATATCGTTTAAATTATTAGATTTTACCTATAGGATAATGTATGAAAAACACTGAAGAAATAGAAGAATTTTATAAATTAGTATCAAGTAATGTTAAAAAATTTAGAACCGAAAAAAACATAAGCCAACTAGATTTAGCCCTAAGTATAGGCATAAAATCAATTGCCTTTTATTCAAATTGTGAAAACAACAAAAACGGCAAACATTTTAACCTAGAGCATATTTATAATATTAGCAAGGTTTTAGGCGTTGATATTTGCGAGTTGTTAATGGGGGGGGGTATACAAAATGAATTGCATAAAAGAAGCTTTGATTAATGTAGCTAATTTTAATTTAAGAGCTACTATGAGTAGGTGTTCGTATGCCTTTATGATTTTTGTTTTTCCGATTTTAGCATTTGGCTTGTTTTATTGTTTGATAGAGTTTTCAAGATTTGTGCGTTTAGTTTTAGCTAATAATGTAGATTTTACTTTTATTAAAAATGATTTTATGAGTTATTCTCAAATTGTTTTTCAGGGTTTATATGCTAATTTTTATCTTGCTATTGATTTTATACTAATTCTTAGCACTTTACAAAGGCTTAATTCAATCACAAAAAATAAAATAATCAAAACTATCATTGTAATAATAGCGTTTTATCTTATTGATTATTATTTAGTATGCTTTCATTGGCTTAGGGTTTATTTAGAAGATAATTTTATGCTTTCAATTAATTATAAAGCCATTGGTTTTATTATTTTTTTCATACTTGCACTGATTTTATCAATGATAAAAGAAAGGCATTTTAATGAGATTACTCCAAAACGCTCTTTAGCTTATTTTTTAACTTTAGATTTTAGCTCAATTGCTAGTAAGACTAATTTGATAATACCTTTTAGTTTTTATCTTGGTATTACTATTGTTTTAACTATTTTTATCGTTGGAATAGTGTTTATAATGGCATTAACTGAACTTAGCATAATAATAATGCCTATTATTTATATTGATATATTTTATTTATTAAATCACTATAAATCAAACATTAGAGCAATTACAAAAATAATCACTCTAATATCTTTTATAGCTTTTTATATTCAAATTATTTGCTTTGATAGAAGCGGTATTTTTTATGAATATATGAATAGATTATTTTTACTTTCATTTATTTTAGTCTATATTCTAGCAATGCGAAAAATCAAGAATTTGAAATAGGAATTTCAAATTCTTATAATTCTACGCCGATGGCTTGATTAATTGAGTTTAAGCCATCGTTTTCTATTAATTTTGTAAGCTCATCATTTATATTTCTAGCAATTCTAGGTCCAACGAAAATCATAGATGAAAGCACTTGAACTAAACTAGCACCCCATTTTATACGCTCATAAGCTTGAGCTGCGTCAAATATCCCGCCACTACTAATAATTATGCCTTTTTTATGCACGCTTGGTGCGATTGCTTTTAGCATATTTAAAGACTTTTCGGCTAATACTTTACCACTTAAGCCGCCAACCTTGGTTAAATCAGGCTTTTTGCTAAGCGAATAATCTTGCGTAGTATTGCTTAAAATCACTCCGCAAGCATTAGCATTTAAAGCTGTTAGACTTAATTCAGTAGCCAAGCCAAAGTCCATATCAGGAGCAAATTTTATAAATTTTGGCACATCATTAATAGCATTTAGTCTAGTAAAAATTTCTTCAATAAATTTAGCATTTTGTAAATCTCTTAGATTTGGAGTATTAGGCGAACTTATATTAATTACAAAAGCGTCTGCATAAGGCTTTAGCTCACGAACTAAAATCTCATAATCATTTATCGCTTCTTCATTAGGTGTAACTTTATTTTTACCTATATTTATAAAAATCGGAGGTAGTTTTGAGAAATTCTCACGCATTAAATTTGCTTTTGCAACTTCTACGCCATCATTATTAAACCCCATTGCATTGCGAATGCTAAGCTCATCTACTAATCTTTCAATTCTTGGGCGAGGATTACCTGGCTGAGCCTTAGGAGTGATTGCTCCGACTTCAATGAAACCAAAGCCAAGATTTGCTAAAGGAGCTACCACTTCAGCATTTTTATCAAATCCTGCTGCAAGTCCAATAGGATTAGAAAATTTCATATTGATTAATTCATTTTCTAAATTCTTATAAGTTTTTTTATAATCAACTACTTTTAAAAATCTTTGAGTTTTAAGAGCTTTGATTACTAAATGGTGCATATCTTCAGGGTCAAACTTAAATATAACTTTTTTTGCTAATTCATACATTTACTTACCTTTATAATGTTTTTGAAAAGGTCTTTTCACCTTTATTTTTCATATAAGCATCAAATCCCATACAAATATTACGGATTAATAATGTGCCTGTTTCATTTACTTTTATTTCATCATCACTAATTTGTAAAAATTCAGCATAAGTTTTTAAATACTCTTTTGCATCGTTAAAATAATCCCAAAATACTATTTTAAATTCTTTTTCAATTTCTTTAATATTAAGACTAAAATTAGCCATTAAGCTCATTATTACAGCTTTTCTAATTAAATCATCATTATTAAGTTTAATTCCCCTATGAAATGGTAATTTGCCATTATCAATAGCTGCTTCATAAAGGTTTAAATCTTTATAATTTTGTGCGTAATAATTAAGTCCTTCTCCAATACTAGTAAGCCCAACGCCAACTAAAATAGCCCCACCTTTTGTAGTATATCCTTGAAAATTCCTATGAAGTGTGCCATTTTCTAAAGCCTTAAATAATTCATCATTTGGTTTAGCAAAATGATCCATTCCTATCATTTTATAGCCATTTTCGCCTAAAAATTTCGCAGTATGTTTTAGAATTTCTAACTTAGTTTTAGCTTCAGGAATAGTGCTTTCATCAAATTTTCTCATATTCTTTTTAATCCAAGGCACATGAGCGTAATTAAATACAGCAAGTCTATCAGGATTTATTTTTAAAATTGTCTCAAGCGTTTTGCTAAATGAATTTAAATCCTGATAAGGAAGTCCGTAAATTAAATCAGTATTTATGCTTTTTACCCCATTTGCTCTTGCTAGTTTTACTGCATTTTCTGTAATTTCGTAAGGTTGAATTCTATGAATTTCTTTTTGCACTTTAGGGTCAAAATCTTGCACTCCAAAGCTAATTCTATTTATGCCGTATTTTGCAAATACGCTCATTTGTTCAACATTTAAAAATCTAGGGTCAATCTCACAAGAAAGCTCACTATCAGGTAAAAACTCAAATATTTCATTAATTTTTTTAAGCAAGATTTCAAGTTGAGCTGCACTAAAAAATGTAGGCGTTCCACCGCCAAAGTGCATTTGAATAGCTTTTTTTGTCTTAAGATGAGTTTTTAAAATATCAAGCTCTCTTAAAATATAATCTAAATACCTTTCTTTTTTATCTTCATTAGCTGTATAAATTACATTACAGCCACAAAAATAACAAGCCGAACGACAAAACGGCAAGTGAAAATAAAGCGATAAAGGCTTATTCTCGTTACTTTCTAAATCTTTTATAAAATCATCATATTTATAATCTTCACCAAACTCAATAGCTGTTGGATATGAAGTATATCTTGGGCCACTTGTTTGATATTTTGCTAATACACTAAAATCCATTTTTATCCCCTTAACATTTCGGCTAATTCTTTAGCGTGATAAGTGATTATTAGTTTTGCACCCGCTCTTTTAAAACTAATCATAGTTTCCATTAAGATTTTTGGATAATCTACAAGCCCAGCTATTCCAGCGTTTTTAAGCATTGAATACTCCCCGCTTACATTATAAACACATAGTGGAAGTAGTGAGTTTTGGCTAATTTCTTTAACTACATCTAAATATGCTAAAGCAGGTTTTACCATCAATATATCAGCACCTTGTTTTTCATCTTCTAAGCTTTCATTTAAAGCTTCTTTTCCGTTTGCATAATCCATTTGATAAGCTTTTCTATCGCCTTTTTTAGGAGCTGAATTAGCCACATCACGGAAAGGTCCATAGTATGCACTTGCGAATTTGGTTGAATAAGCCATAATAGGTAAAGTATCAAAGCCATTTTCATCTAAAGCAGTTCTTAAAGTTTTTATTATTCCGTCCATCATTCCGCTAGGTGCAATCATATCAACTCCAGCTCTAGCCATTACTAAAGCTTGTTTGCTAGAATTTAAAAGCGTAATTTCATTATTTAAATATCCATCTTCATCTAATACCCCGCAATGTCCGTGGTCTGTATATTCACAAAAGCACAAATCTGCAATTAAATATAAGCTATCGCCAAAACGCTCTTTAATAGCTCTAATAGCACGAGCTATAAGCCCATTATCACTCATTGCATCACTTCCGCAACTATCTTTTGCACTTTCATCTAATACGCCAAATAATAAAATACTCTTAATTCCAAGCTTTAAACATTCATTGCATTCTGCTAGTAATTCATCAAATCCTAATTGATAAACTCCTGGCATTGATTTAATCTCAATTTTTGCACTTTTTTTATCTACTACAAATAAAGGGTAAATCAAATCGTTTAAGCTAAGTTGGTTTTCCTTTACTAAATCCCTAATTATAGGGCTTTTTCTAAGTCGTCTAAATTTACGCACACTAAACTCCTTTTTTTGTATAATTAAGGCTAATTAAATCAAAAAAGAGTTAAACAATGTTAGTTGAAATTTCAAAACAAGCAAATTTACCTACAAGATTTGGAAATTTTATTATCCAATCTTTTAAAGAAAACGAAAAAGAGCATTTAGTGATTATGAAAGGCGAAATTAGTGATGAGATTAATGTTCGCATACATTCTGAATGCCTTACAGGTGATGCTTTAGGTTCGCTTAAATGCGATTGTAGAGACCAATTAAAAGCATCTTTAAGATATATTGAAGCAAATGGCGGAATGGTTATTTATCTTCGTCAAGAAGGTCGTGGAATAGGTCTATTTAATAAAGTAAATGCTTATAATTTACAAGATAATGGATTTGATACACTTGAAGCGAATTTAAAACTAGGCTTTAAAGATGACGAAAGAGATTATAAAATAGTTGATTTTATACTTGAATATTACAAAATTAAAAGCGTAAGATTGCTTACAAATAATCCTTTAAAATTAAAAGCTATTAGTAAAGATGTAAAACGCATACCATTAATAATGCAAAGCAATGAATACAATAAACAATATCTAAAAGTTAAATCTTGCAAAATGGGGCATATGCTAAATGAATAATGAATTTTTAGCTTTTATAAATTCATATGAAGATGAATTAAAAAAATACAATAAAGTTCATAATATTACAAGATTAAAAGATATAAAAGCAGCAGCACTTGATAGTATTGAAATACTTAATTTCGTAGAATTTAAATCAGGAATTAATATAGCAGATATTGGCTCAGGTGCTGGTTTTCCTGCTATATTTTTAGCTTTTTTAAAAAGAGATTGTAATTTTTATTTGTATGAGCCAAGTTATAAAAAATCAGCATTTTTATCGCTAATTAAAGCTAAGTTTAATTTAGATAATGTGTTTATTAAACCTATAAAAGTTGAATGTGAAAAAGACTTAAAATGCGATTTGATAACTTCAAGAGCTTTTGCAAAAACAGAACTAATTGTTACTTTATGTAATGATATAACCAATGATAATACGAAATTTATTTTATACAAAGGCTCATTCGTAAAAGATGAGCTAGATTGCTTAAATGAATATAAATTACACGAGAGAAATAATAGAATTTTTTTAGAATTTTATAAAAAAGATTTCAAAATTATTACAAATTAAGCTTAGTTTATTTTTTTTAAGATTATAATTAGCAGATTATTTTAATTTCTATTTAAGGAGCAGTTATGGCAAATCCATCGCAAAATCTTGGCTATGATTATACCGTAGCTAAGTGGTTTATGTTCGCATGTATTTTGTTTGGCATAATCGGTATGGGAATTGGAACTTTAATCGCGTTTCAATTAGCATTTCCTGAGCTAAATAATATTGCAGGTGAATATTCTACATTTGGCCGCCTAAGACCACTTCATACAAACGGAGTTGTTTATGGCTTTATGCTTTCAGGTATTTGGGCTACTTGGTATTATGTAGGTCAAAGAGTTTTAAAAGTTTCATTAAGAGAATCAAAATTCTTAATGTTCATAGGTAAAGCTCATTTTATAATCTTTATGATTACTATATTATTAGCTGTTGTAAGTCTTTTTGCTGGTGTTACAACTTCAAAAGAATACGCAGAACTTGAATGGCCTTTTGATATAGCAGTTGTTGTTATTTGGGTTTTATGGGGTATGGGAATTTTTGGACTTATTGGAATTCGCCGTGAAAAAAGTCTTTATATTTCTATTTGGTATTACATTGCGACATTTTTAGGTGTAGCAATGCTTTATTTATTTAATAATATGGAAGTTCCTACAAAATTAGTTACAGGAATGGGTTCTTGGCTTCATTCAGTATCTATGTATGCAGGAAGTAATGATGCTTTAATTCAATGGTGGTGGGGACATAATGCGGTTGCTTTTGTTTTCACGGTTGCAATTATTGCTGAAATATATTATTTCTTACCAAAAGAAAGTGGTCAGCCAGTATTTTCTTATAAATTATCACTATTTTCATTCTGGTCTTTAATGTTTATATATTTATGGGCAGGCGGACACCATTTGATTTATTCAACCGTTCCTGATTGGATGCAAACAATGGGTTCAATTTTCTCTGTTGTATTAATATTACCAAGTTGGGGTAGTGCAATCAATATCTTACTTACAATGAAAGGTGAATGGCACCAAGTAAAAGAAAGCCCATTAATTAAGTTTATGATTTTTGCTTCAACATTTTATATGTTCAGCACACTTGAGGGTTCAATTCAATCAGTTAAATCAATCAATGCTCTAGCACACTTTACAGATTGGATTCCAGGACACGTGCATGATGGAACACTTGGTTGGGTAGGATTTATGACTATGGCTGCAATTTATCATATGACTCCAAGGGTATTTAAAAAAGAGATTTATAGTAAAAAAATTATGGAATACCAATTTACTATCCAAACTTTAGGAATTGTATTATTCTTTAGCTCAATGTGGATTGCTGGAATTACTCAAGGTATGATGTGGAGAGCTTATGATGATTATGGAACTCTAACTTATTCATTTATTGATACTGTTATAGCACTACATCCTTATTTTATAATAAGAGCTATTGGTGGTTTATTATATTTAATAGGATTTTTTATGTTTGCTTATAATATTTATAAGTCAGTTACTTCAAGCAGAAGCGTTGAAGTTGAACCAAAATCAGCAAGTCCAATGCAAGCGTAAGGAGGTAAAAAATGTTTAGTTGGTTAGAAAAAAATCCTTTCTTTTTTGCGGTATTTGTATTTGTTGTTATTGCTTATGCTGGTGTTGTAGAAATTCTACCTGCATTTAGTCCTAACGCTAGACCAATTGAGAGTAAAAAGCCTTATACAGCTTTAGAACTTGCAGGTCGTCATGTTTATATTAAAGAGAGTTGTAATGCTTGCCATTCGCAATTAATTCGTCCATTTAAAGCAGAAACAGATAGATATGGTGCTTATTCAAAAGCAGGTGAATATGCTTATGATAGACCATTTTTATGGGGTTCAAAAAGAACAGGTCCTGATTTAATGAGAGTTGGTAATTATAGAACTACTGATTGGCACGAAAATCATATGAAAAAACCTGTTTCTGTAGTGCCTAGTTCAATTATGCCTGAATATCCACATTTATTTAAAAAGAATTCAGATTTAGATACAGCTTATGCTGAAGCTTTAACTGTTAAAAAAGTTTTCAATGTTCCTTATGATGAAGAAGGTTATCCAAAATTAGGAACTTACGAAGACGCTCGTAAAATGATGGTAGAACAAGCTACACCTATTGTTGATGCAATGAGCGATGAAGAAGTAAAACAAGCGTTTGAACCTTGCCGTGCAAATGCACTTGATAGTAAATGCGAAATTAAAGAAATAGTTGCATTGATTGCGTATTTAAATAGCTTAAAGTAAGGAAGAATTATGAGTTTGGTTGAACTTGTGCAATATCAAGGACATGCTTATTTTTTCCTTGTGGCGTTTTTGACCTTTGTGCTTTATGCTTATATTATTCATTTATATAAAGCACAAAGAGAAGGTAAAAAAGATTATGAAAAATATGCAAATCTTGCATTAGATGATGATATTAATTCATCTTTATTAGAAAATAGGAGAAAGTGATGAAATGGTTAAATCTTTCTGATAATGTAAATTTACTTTCTATAATTGGTGCAGTTGTTATTGTTGCTACCGTGTTGATAGTAAGTTTAAATGTATTTAAACAGATGAGAATTAAAAGAAAAGATGCTGAAACAAGCGAGCACGAATGGGATGGAATAAGTGAATATAAAAACCCATTACCAGTAGGTTGGGCTGTTATGTTTATCGTTTTAATAGTGTTTGCTTTATGGTATTTTTTAATAGGTTTTCCACTAAACAAATATTCATCAATAGGTGAATATAATGAAGAAGTAGCAAGTCATAATGCAAAATATAAAGAAAAATATGTAGCATTTGATGATGAATCTAAATTAAATATGGGTAGAAATGTATTTTTATTACATTGTGCTCCTTGTCATGGTGCTGAAGCAACTGGAATTAATGGTAAGGCTCAAGACTTAACTAAATGGAGTAGCGTTGCTGGAGTTTTAGATATTTTAGAAAACGGCTCAACAGGTTTAGGATACGGAGAAATGCCAGCTGGTTTAGTTGAAGGAGATGACGCAAAAGCAGTTGCAACTTATGTAGCAAATGGAATGCAAGGTGAAGTTGGTAAAGATGTATTTGAAACAACTTGTGCAGCTTGTCACGGAGAAAATGGAGAAGGCACTGAAGGTGTAGCACCTGCATTAAATATCTATACTAAACCTGATTTTATTAAAATGGTTTTAGCTAGCGGTAAGATAGCAAGTGCTGATGCAAGCGTAAAAGTAATAGGAGCAATGCCAAGCTTTAAATCAATGCTAAGCGATGAGCAAGTAGATGCAGTTGCTCGTTATGTAAGCACATTATCAAAGGAGTAAAAAATGGATAATCATAATAGAAATGTGTTTGGATTACACGGAATTACAGGTATGTTAATAGCTACCGTTTTATTATTATCAATCCTAGTTGGGCTTACTATTTGGGGAATAAATGTTCAACAAAAAGAAATCAGAAATCCTTATAAACTAGAAAAAATTGAAGATGCTAAAATGCACGAAAATAGAAGTTTAGAAGATTTTAGAAAGGACGCAAAATGAGCAAGTTATTAGAAACAATTATAGTTTTAGGAATGGTTGTGTTAGCAATAGTTACAGCTTGGTCAGTTTTAACTCCTAATCATTTAGGTATAGGATGAAAAAGCTAATAATTATAATGCTTTTAGCTCTTGTGAATTTATTTTCACAAGAGCCTTTAAGTAATGAAGTATTAAGTGAAATAAATATTTTAAGTAATGATTTAGAGCAAAAAACAGGTATTAAAACAAGTGTTTTAATATCAAATGAAATTCCTTTTAAAGATTTAAAACAAAGTATTAAAACTGATAAAAATTATGCAATTATAGTAATTAGTCTTAAAGATAAAAAGTTAGATGTTATAAGTGATTTAGGATTAGATTTTAGAAGTGTTACCGAGTATTATTATTTAAAATATGGATTTTTCCCAAAACAAGGTGCAATATTGCCAATACTTACTCAACCTAAAGGAAAAGATTTAGTAAATGCAGCAATTTTAAATGGGTTTGCTGAATTGTGTGATGTAATTGCAAGTAGTAAAGGTGTAGAACTTGAGTATTCTTACGGGGATTTAAATGATAATATTATAAATACAATTAGAACTATTTTTTATATTTTTACTATTGTTTTTATAGTAGTTTTAATTAGAAGAAAGGTAAAGAAAAAATGATAAAAGAAGGAAGACATTGGCCTTATTTGATTGTTGGTTCAATTATTTTTATGATGATTGCTTGTATTTACACCGTTTATTTATCTTTTGATTATCCAGTAGATGAAGATGAAAGTTATTTTTTAAAATACCAAGATGTTGAGAATAATTACGCAAAAATCAAAGAAAACGAAAAATTATTTTTAGATAATTTTGCTTTTAGGGTTTTAGGCGATAAAACAAGATTAGATGTTACTAAACGCCCAGCGGTATTTGTAGATAATGAAGTGATATTACAAGTTAAAGAAAAGTCTAATTTAAAAGCAAGCAATATAAGCGTAAAGGCAAAATTAACAAGACCACACACAAAATATGAAGATAAAGAAATCATAGTAAATTATGATGATAATTTAAAAGAATTTAAAGCTGATTTAGGAGATATTTCTAATGGACGCTGGACTTTATTGATTGATTTTAAAATCAACGAACTTTCAAAATTTTATAAACTTGAACTTTGCAAAAATCAATGTAAAAAAGCTTAATATTAAAGCTTTTTTACGCTATAACTACTCATAATAATCTTTTAAAAGGAAAATAAATGTATAAAAAGGATTTGATTGTATTTTCTAATTTAAGGCAAATTAAAAACTACTTAGCAAGTATTAAAAATGAAGGATTTTTTCCAACCACAATTAGTATTAATGAGTTTTTGCAAGATTTCGCAATAAATGATAAAAGAAGAGCTACTGAAGTAGAGCAAATCATTGCTATGAGTAGGGCTTGTAATAAAACTAAAGATTATAAAAAGCTTAATTTTTCAAATGATTTTTTAAGTTTTTTAAAAAATAAAGAATATTTATTCTCATTTTTTAGCGAATTAAATAGTCAAAAAGTAAGCATAAATGATTTAAGAAATAATGATTTATATAGCTTTTTTGATGAGTATTTAGACATTTTAGAAGAGTGTTTAAAGCATTATAAAAACGAATTAGATAATCAAAATTTATATGATGATATAACTATTAAAGATTTAAAAGCTAATTGGTTTTTGCTTAGTCAATATAAATCAATTAGCTTTTATCTAAACGGCTTTTTAAAGCAATACGAATTAGAATTCTTTGAGAGTATTTCAGACAAAATAGATGTAAAAATCATCACAAATGTAAGCGATTACAATATAAATCTTTTAAAAAAATCATTTAAAATAGATTTTGAGCCAAATCATACTTATACTCTAAGTTTTAATAATTCTTGGCAAATCCTAGAGCAAACTAAACTAAATTATAACAATACCTTAAAAATTGCTTCGTTTAAAAGCTCAATTTATCAATACATTTACGCACTTAGTCTAATATCAAAATATTACGAAAATGATAAACAAATAGCTCTTATTATGCCTGATGAAAGCATTGCAACTAGCTTAAAAGCTCTTGATATTCATAATTATTTAAATATTGCAAGTGGGCTAAACTCAAACGAAATAGCGCAAAAACTAAATGCGATTTTAGGTGATGATGAGTTGGCTTTAGTGCAAAAAAGATTACTAAATACAAGCGAACTTGATTTCAGTGATTTTGATAAATTAAAAGAGCAACTATTAAGTTTTAGCAAAAACGCTGAAATTAAAGAAATCCTAAAAAACCGCCTAAATGATATAAAGATTTTAAATAATGAGTTTAAACTAACAAACGAGCAAATCATAAAACTACTTGACGCTAGTAATATTAAAATCTCTCACACAAACGGCGGAAATGTCGATGCTTTAGGTATGCTTGAAAGTCGTGGAATGAAATATGATTTAGTAATTGTTCTTGATTTTAATGATGATTTAGTGCCAAAGCGAAGTGTAAGCGAAATGTTTTTAAACAATGCTGTTCGCACAAAGGCTGGGTTAATTAGCTATGCTGATAGAGAAAACTTGCAAAGACATTATTATAAAGAGCTTTTTAATGCCAAAGAAGTTTTTGTTTTATACCTTGAAAACGAAGAAAAATCACCAGCTAGAATGCTAAAAGATTATAATTGCCAAAGACAAATCGTAGATGAAAAAGGGCTTATTGAATCATTTTTAAAGGCACTTAATGGCAAAATAAAAGCAAATGAAAATATATTTGAGCCTGATTTAGAACTTATAAAAAATCATAATTTTTTTGCAAAACCGCTTAGTTTTTCAAGATTATCGTGCTATTTAAACTCACCTTATGAGTATTATTTAAAATATATTTTAGAATTAAGTGAGCCTAGCAATTCAAACGAAAAAGCAGCAGTTGGGACTATGGTTCATGAGTTTTTACAAAACGCTGATTTTAAGAATTTAAAACAAGAATTTGAAAAAGAGCTAAAAGACAAATTAAGCCCAATTGATTATGCTTTAATATACGATAATTTAGATGAAATCGCATATTATATTAACAACAATCAGCCAAGTGCAAATTGTGAAGAAAAGCTTTCGGGTAAAATTACAAATATTGATGCTTACGGGATAGCTGATAGGATAAGTGATGAGCTAATAATTGATTATAAGACTACAAACAAGCCAAATTCTACTAAAAATCACGAAAAACAATTAGCCTTTTACGCAATGCTTTTAGATAAGCCTACGATACAAACAGCTTTAATTTATTTAAAAAGCACTCGTGGAGCAGTGTTTGAATGTAAAAATTTTAATAAATTATCTCAAGAGATTGAAAGCGACATTGCAACTCTTAAAGATGGCTTTGTTTTAGAAAAAAGTGAAAATGCTTATGGCTATTATCATTTAATAATAAATAAAAAGGATAGAGTATGAAACATATCGCATTAGCAGCAAGTGCTGGAAGTGGCAAGACTTTTACTCTAAGTGTTAGATATATTGCTTTAGTTTTAAGTGGGGCGAGTATTAATGATATAGTAGCTCTTACATTTACAAAAAAAGCCGTAAATGAGATGAAAGAGAGAATTACAAAGGTATTTTTAGAGCTTGAAAATAGAGCTGCCGAGCTTCAATTTTTGCAAGATTTATTAGGTTTAAGTGCCGAGCAAATCATAAATACAAGAAATAAATTCTTAAAAAACTTTAAAGAAGATGAGCTTAGGATTTATACTTTTGATAGCTTTTTTTCTAAGATTTTAAGGCTTTTTGCAACACACGAAGGCTTAAGCGTAGATGCGGAACTCATTGATTATTTAGATATTAAAGAAGAGTTTTTAAAGTCTTTAGATACAAATGAAGCCATAAAATTAGTAAGAGATTTAAAAGATTTTAATATGAGCTTAGGAGATTTTTTAAACTGGCTTGAGAGTTTGTATTTAAATTATACAGGCGAAAAAATCATAAATGATACGACTTTTATAAATCCTTTTGATGAGTTTTTAAGGCTTAAAGATAATTTTACTGGAGCAAATAAAAAAGTAGATGAATGGCTTAGCAAAATTACGGATTTAAATTCTTTATTTTCTAGCTCATTTTTAGACGCTAGTAAATCAAATATACAAAAAGCTTTGGAGCTTCCAACTTTTGCAGCAGCTTATGAAGAATTACTTTTAATAGTTGCTAAATATTACGGCTTTTTAGAGAGCAATCAATTAAAATTATGCTTTAATTATTTAGATAAATTTAGCGAAGTTGCGAAAAATTATCATAAAGAGCAAAATATTTTAAGCTTTAGTGATGTGGCGATTTATGTTCATAAAATATTGCAAAATAAGGATTTAAAAGACCTTTTTTATTTTAGACTTAATTCAAATCTAAGCCATCTTTTAATAGATGAGTTTCAAGATACTTCGGTTATTCAATACGAAATTATTAAGCCAATAGTTGAAGAAATAGTGGCTGGAATTGGCATAGATGATAAGCAAAAAAGCTTTTTTTATGTAGGGGATAAAAAGCAATCAATTTATTCATTTAGGGGTGCTAAACAAGAAGTATTTGATTTATTTCATAAAAACAAAACCTATAATATAAGCTTGCAAAATCTTGATACTAATTATCGCAGTAAAAAAGCAATAGTAGAGTTTGTAAATAATAATTTTAAAAATCTTTATGATGATTATTACGAGCAGTTAGTTGCAAGTAAAGAAAACGGAGTTGTAAGCAAAATAATCACCGAAAATTACTTAAACGATGTTTATAAAAAGATTGCAAGTTTGCTACAAAACGGAGCAAAATTAGATGATATTTGCATACTTACAAGAGATAATGCAAACGCAAATGAAATAGCTAATTATTTAAATGAATTTGGTTTGAAAACTAATGTAAATAATAACTCTTTATTAGTTTCAAAAATGAGCGTTAGGGTTTTAATAGAATTTGCAAAATACTCTATTTTAGGAGATGAGATTTATGGCTTTTTTGTAAAGTCTGTGCTAGGCAAGGATTATTCAAGGCTTAAAATTGATATTACAAAAAGTGCTTATGAGATTTATAATGAGATAATAACTCATCTTGATTTATGTAAAGATGAGTATGTTTTAGAGTTTTTAGATGAAATTAGTTCTAAAGATTTTTTAGATACCATATATAATCTTAGCAATAAACTTGCATCAAACAATGAAGCAAAAGGCATAAATATTATGACAATTCATAAGAGTAAGGGCTTACAATTTGAGCATTTAATCTGCGTTCATTTAAGTAAAAATGCCCCACACGATACAGGGCTTAAAATTGAATATGATTTTTCTAGCCACAAATGGTATGGCTTTAAAAAGGACGCTAGTGCTATTAGAAATCTTAGATGTTTTTATGATAAAGATTATGCAAAAAAGCTTGAAATTTATGAGAATACGAAAAAAACTGATGAGATAAATACTTATTATGTAGCTTATACAAGAGCGATTAGCTCTCTTTGTATTATTATGAATGATGGAGCTGGACTTAGCGGGATTAATTATAATGAAATTGCTAATGAGAGTTTAGATGATGATTTGCTTAATTTTAGATATAAAGAAAATGAAGCAAGTGCTATAAATATTAGCTATGAGTTTAATCCTTGTGTGCCACTTCAAAATGTCAAGGCTAAAGAGTTTAGCACTGATGCGATTATGCTTGGAAACGCATTTCACTATTTTTGTGAATTGAGTGATTTTAATGATGAGAGTTTAAATGAATGTTTAAGACTTGCATATAATAAGTTTAATCAAGTGGATTTTGATAAATTAAAAAAACTTTGCGAAGATTTGCTTAAATGTGTGGAGTTTAAAGAACTAATCAAAAATCATAATTTGATTAAAGAATATAACTTTTTATATGAAAATAAAGTAAATAGAATAGATTTATTAGCTATTAGCGATGATTGGGTTAAGATAATTGATTATAAAAGCTCGTTTTTTAATAAATCTTATGAAAAACAGCTAAAAACCTATGAAAACTTTATAAAAACTAGATTTTCTAATCACAAAATTAGCTCTTATGTAGTGTTTTACGAAAACGAAGAATTTAAATTAAAAAGAATTTAAATTCTTTAAAATTAAATTGATTTTGTGGTGAAAATCTTAATTCATAATCTAAATATGAATTAAGATTTATTATTTTTCAAAACATATAATTTCTAAAATATTTTAGAAAGTCATTAGGTAATGAATACGCTTATATTTGGAATTGTTTTTGGATTTTTATTAGCAAGATATAGATTTTGCTTTTTTTCTGGTTTTAGAAATCTTTTTTATTTTAAAGATTTTTCATTTGTTAGTGCTTTAAGTTTTTGTATATTTTTACAATCTCTTGGCTTATTCACATTAGAATATTTTAAACTAATTACCATACCCGAGTTTAAATTCTCAATACTTGCTACTATTATAGGTAGCTTTGCATTTGGCATTGGCATGGCGTTTAGCAAGGCTTGTGTTAGCGGTAGTTTTACTAGGGTTATTAATAATAGTTCTTATTTAATAACGGCTTTTTCTTTTGCTTTTAGTATGGCTTTATTTAATGGAATATTTAAAAAATATATAGATATTTTTACAAAAAACGAGCTTACTAATATTCATACTTTTTTAAATATTTCGCCTTTTATCTTAGTGATTTTACTTGGAATTTTAAGTATATATTTAATCTATAAAGCCAAAAAAATTAGCATTCTAGCAATAGTTTTAGCAATTTTAAGTCTTTTGATGTGGAAAATGATTGGTTTTAGTTTTACTTTATCAGTGCCTAGTAAAAATATGATTTTATATCTAGTAACCAATCAATATAGGTATTTAGATTCTGGAGTTTATTTTTTATTTGGTTGTATTTTAGGTGGGATTGTTGCGAATTTGAAATCATTTTCGCTTCAAGGCGTATCGCTAAAACAAGGATATTTTAGTGTAATTGGAGGCTTTTTGATGGCTTTTGGAGCTTCTCTTGCAAGTGGTTGCAATGTGGCAAATATTTTAATAGCTAGTGCTTATTTTAGCTTTCAAGCTTTTATATTTTTACCTTTTATGCTTTTTGGATTTTTGATTATTTTAAGGAGAGTATCGTGAAAAAATTAATTTTATTGTTTGCACTTATTTTTAGTGCTTGTTTTAATGCTGATAATGTTAAATTATTAAATACTGATGAGTTTAAAGCTAGATTAAATAGTGATTATTTGATAATTGATACAAGAATTGATAGTTATTATAATGGTTTTAGCGAAGATGGGGCAAAAAACGGCGGTCATATTAAAGGGGCTTTAAATATTAGTGCTTTATCAATGGATTTTGTTGAAAATAAAAAATTTGAAGAATATTTCAAAGGCAAAGGCATTACAAAGGATAAAAAGCTCGTATTTTATGGCTCTAATTTAGATGAGATAAAAAAAGTTAGCTCGGAGTTTTTAGCTCGTGGTTATAAAGGCGAGATTTATGCTGATTTTATAGATTATGCAAATAATAATGATTTAGTAAAACTTAAAAATTATCAACTAGCAGTCTATCCTAAATGGCTAAATGATTTAATGCAAGGCAAAAAAGTTGAGAGTTTTGATGGCAAAGACTTTATGGTTTTTGAGGTTAGTTGGGGAGAAAATAGTGATGAATACAGCGAGCATATAAAAGGTGCTTATCATTTTAATACTGATTTAATAGAGAATGCTCCTGTTTGGAATTTAAGTGATGCAAAAACTTTAGAAAATAATCTTTTAAGCTTAGGAATAACAAGCGAAAAAACTATAATTTTATATTCTAAAAATCAAATGGCAGCTTTAAGAGTATTTTTTGCACTAAAATACGCTGGGGTTAAAGATGTTAGATTTTTAAATGGTGGGCTATATTCTTGGCAAGAAGCAGGATTTAGCATAGAAAAAACTTCAAATATACCTAATAAAGAAAGTGATTTTAAAGCGATAATTCCTGCAAATGCTAATATAAATATATCAATGCCAGATGATATTAAAAATTATAAAGGGGATTTAAAGCTAGTAAGTATTAGGGCTTGGGATGAGTTTATAGGCAAAATTAGTGGTTATGATTATATACCAAAAAGTGGTGAGCCAAAAGGAGCTATTTGGGGATTTGCAGGGACAAATTCATCTAATGTGGCTGATTATTATGACCCTGATGGAACGCTTAGAAATCCTTATGAAATATATGAATTATGGCAAAGTCAAGGCATTAATAAAAATGATAATTTAGCTTTTTATTGTGGCACTGGCTGGAGAGCTAGTGTTGCTTGGTTTATTGCTTTACTTGATGGTTGGGAAAATATTTATGTTTATGATGGTGGCTGGAATGCTTGGCAAATGGATGAGAGCTTAGAAGTGCAAAAGAATTTAGATTTAGTTAAACCTGATTCAAAAAACGATTATGGAGCAGTGTTTAAAGAAGGTGCTAGTTGTAAAAGCTAATCAAAAGCTATTCTTAAAGAATAGCTTTAATCATCATAAAATGATTATAAAGAGTATATGCAACACTAAATAAAATTATTGTAATTGTTAAAATGAGAGTTTTGCTAAGTGTAGGCTCAAAAAAGCTCTCGCTTAAATTAATTTGTATTTTTTGATTAAGCGATGAGCTTTTAAAATTTTTATAGTTTTTTAATTATCTAAATTGCCTTCTTTCAAATTTTGCTTTAGGTTCTGCTTTTGTATCTATAGGTAAAATATTAGCAAAGCATCCAATATCAACAAAAACAAGTATCCCAAAAATCCAACCATTTATTGAATTATAAAATGTATATAATATATAAGTTAATACGCAAAAAGCAATAAACCAGCCAAGCGAAAATGTTCTCTCGTGTTCGTAAGTAATTTCAGCTTGACAACCCCTACATACTTTTACACCAAATCTTAATTCCTCATCACAAAAAGGACATATCATCGTTTTTGTATTCTTTGACATAATTGTCTCCTATTTTGATTTATGTGTTAAATAATAAAAAAAAAAAAAAACAACGCATTGTAAATATTTTCAGCCTTTCGTAATACCTTAAATTACTTAATCGTATTGCTATTAGTTTTAAAAAACTTGTTTGTTTAGATTGATTAGAGCTTAGAAGTGCAAAAGAATTTAGATTTAGTTAAACCTGATTCAAAAAACGATTATGGAGCAGTGTTTAAAGAAGGTGCTAGTTGTAAAAGCTAGACTAAGTAAGCCTAACACCAAGAGTTTGAAATTAGTTAAATTAAGTTTTTATAAGTGTTAGGCCAAATTAATCTAGTGCTAGGCTTAATGCCTAGCTATTTTTAGAATGTATATTTTGCTTCAAATCTAATTAGTTTTTCATCTTTTTTACAATCTTCTATACCTTCATAATTTTTTGTTTTACCATAAGCATAGAATGCTGAGAAGTTTAATTTGTCGCTGTATTTGTAAGATAGTTGTGGCTTAACTTCAAATAATTTTTCTTTATCAGTTTTATCGCCATTTTTGATTTTATTTGTTCCACTAATAATATCAACACCAAATCTTACATCTTCAAATGTATAACCAATTGTTCCGAATACGAAATCTTTCTTACCTACTGCTCCTGTTTGGTAATCTTTCATAGCGTATTCGCCATAATTAATCAATTTGCCACTATCTTCTATAGTATTAATTGTAGCTTTATCCTTTTTACCATAACCAGCATAACCTATATTAAAATCTAAGCCGAATGCTTCAAAACCAGCTTCAATAGCATAAAAATTACCATTAGCTACTTCGTCGCCTGTAGCTTTTTTTAACAAATCTTTTCTATCTTTTTTAAGATTATTACCTGCGTATTGAGCGTGAATATTGTATGCGAAATCATCTTTATCACCTAAATTAACATTGAAATCTACCGCATATAGTGTGCCCCAACTAGCCATATTTGCTACCCATAACTCTGCTGCTACTGGGTCAAAATTAGCAATTGCTGCTATACCATATATATTTTTACCACTTACGCTTTTTATACTATCATCATCATTTTTTGTAGCAATAACGCCTAAATCACTATCTTTATTGTAATTATCAAAAGCATAAGCTGCTAAAGTTACATTCTCAATGCTATTATTTACGATTTTTAATCCTGTTCCTAATAAATCATCAGTCCAAATTGAGCCAATTTCCATTCTACCGAACATAAATGAGGTATCGTAATTCGTGTAAGTTAAATAAGCATCTCTTATATTAAAAGTTTTGCTTGTATTTATATTATTTTCAACTTTATCTCTTAAAGCTTCATTAGATGGTGTTAAACCTGGTTTATTTAAAGCAAATGAAGCATCTTGGTTTGAATACTGAAATAATGCAGTAGCTTTAAAATTATCAGCTATATCTGAAGTGAATTTTAATTGAGCTTTATATCCGTGTAATTGGATTGTATCTTTTGTAGATTTGTCTTTTAATGAATTTTTTTCGCTAATTCCTTCATATCTATATCTTAACATACCTGATAAATCTACATTTTGAATAGCTTCATCTAAAGCAACAGCATTTGCAACTGACATTGAACCTGCAGTAATTACTGCAATTAAACTAAGTTTTACTAGTTTCATTTTTACATCCTTTTTTTAAAAATTGCAATGCTATTCTACCCCCCCCCATCTTTAAAATAAACTTAAATGAGATAATTTTTTTAGAATTTAAAAAAGTCAAATTTTATTTTTAATTTATCTTAAAATTATCTTAATTTAAGATATTATTAAGATTAAAAACATATAATCAGCTTTTTAAAAAATTTTGGCAAAGGTAAAATCATGACAAAAATAACAAAGCCAAACGAAGTTAAAAGAGATTGGATAATTGTAGATGCTGAAGGTAAGCGTTTCGGTCGTCTTTTAACAGAAGTTGCGACAATATTAAAAGGCAAACATAAGCCTTGTTATACACCAAATGTTGATTGCGGAGATTATGTTGTAATTATCAACGCATCTAAAGCAGAATTTACTGGAACAAACAAAGCTGATGATAAATTATATCACAGACATTCAGGCTATTTTGGAAGCACTAAGAGTGAAAAATTCGGTGATTTATTAGCAAATAATCCAGCAAAATTATATAAATTAGCAGTTCGTGGAATGTTGCCTAAAACTACTTTAGGTCGTGCAATGCTTAAGAAATTAAAAGTTTATGCAGGTAGCGAACACCCACATACAGCTCAGGTAAAAGGAAAGTAAAATGGCAAAAGTTTATGCAACAGGTAAAAGAAAAACTGCAATAGCTAAAGTTTGGGCTAAGGCTGGAAGTGGTAAAATTATAGTGAATGGCGTTGATTTAAATACTTGGTTAGGCGGACACGAAGCTATTAAATTAAAGGTAGTTCAACCTTTATTAGTAACTAAGCAAGAAGGTTTAATGGACATTACAGCTAGCACATTAGGTGGTGGTTATAATGCTCAAGCTGAAGCTTTAAGACACGGAATTTCTCGTGCTTTAGCTGCTATGAGTGCTGATTTTAGAGCGCTACTTAAACCACAAGGTTTATTAACTCGTGATAGTCGTGTGGTTGAGCGTAAAAAATACGGCCGCAGAAAAGCAAGAAGAAAACCACAATTTAGTAAACGTTAATTCGATTTTGAAATTAGGAGTATTCATGAAAAAGATGAGTTTAGTTTTAAGTGCAGCTGCAATGATAGCTGTTAGTGCAAATGCAAGTGATATTAATTTTGAAGGCTTAGAAATAAGCCCAATCGCTACATACAATGTTCCAGAAGGAAATCTTGACCTTATGAATAAATTTGGTTATGGATTAAGAATTGGTTATATGTATGGTGCAGTAGGAACAGAAATTGGTTATGAACACCAAAAAGGTGAATATAAAAGTATAGATAATGCAGGTCATACTCCAGTGGGTATTGATAGAGGTTATTTAAACTTAGTATTCCCAGTTAAAGTTGGTGATACTAACTTTGATTTCTATGGATTATTAGGTGTTGGTTATGAAAACTTCAGCGAAAATCTATATGACAATAAAAACGGAATGTTTGGTCATTATGGTATTGGTTTAAAATACAAAATTTACAAAAGCTTTGGTTTAAGAGCAGAAGTTCGTGACCAAATTAAATTCCGCCACGCTGATCACCATGTAATTAGCACTTTAGGTGTAATTTTTAACTTTGATGGTAAAAAAGAAGAAGTTGTTCCAGCTCCACAACCAGTTGTAGAAGTTAAACCTGAGCCAGTAGTTGTTAAACCTGAGCCAAAACCACAACCAAAACCAAAAGCATGTTATGATTTAGAATTAGTTAAAGTTAATTTTGGATTTGATAAGAGCAATGTAACTGCTAACTATATTCCTGAAATTGAGCGTTTAGCTAAATTAATTAAAGAAGAGCCTGCATATTTTGCAAATATCACAGGATATACAGATTCAATCGGTACATCTGCTTATAACAAAAAATTATCAGAAAAAAGAGCTAAAGCAGTAAAAGCTGAACTTGTAAAAGCTGGTGTTAGCGAAGACAGAATTAATCCAAGTTGGGCTGGCGACCAAAATGCAATCGGCGATAACAAAACAAAAGAAGGCCGTGCAGCAAACCGCAGAGTTGAATTAAAAATCATCTGCCAATAATTTTATAAATTATTTTTAGGTTTCACAGATTATGTGAAACCTTTTCTTTTTTTCTTCTAAATTATTACAATTTTAATAGTATTATTCGCTTCATTTTATTTTTTTAGGTTTATTATGAAGTTGAGTATAAAAGATATTATTTTTATGAATTTGATTGGGATTTTTTCTTTAAGACAAATTCCTTATGTCGCACAATACGGAGCTAGTTCTATTATTTTATGGCTTTTTGTAGCATTTGGATTTTTTATTCCTTTAGCTTTGATATGTGGAGAACTTGGTTCTAGATTTTCTAAGGGTGGCGGTATATTTTTATGGATTAATAAAGCTTTTGGAGTAAAAGTAGCTTATTTTTGTTTGATTTGTTATCTTTTATCTTGTTTAGCTTTTTTCCCAATGATGTTGTATTTCGCAGCAAATTCTTTAGCTTATATATTTAATTTACAGGCAAAATCTTATTTTATCGCAGTATTTTCTATATTGAGTTTTTTTATTTTGACATATATAAATTATAGGGGTTTTGAATATACCAAATTAATAAATAAAGTATTTGTTTATTTTGGAATTTTATTTCCTACATTGCTTTTAATAGTTGTAGCTTTAATGTTTTATTTGACTAATCACAAAATCACAACTCCTTATAATTCAGGGTATTTAATTACACTTGATTTAAATACTTTAGTGTTTTCAAGCACTATGATGTTTGCATTTGCAGGGCTTGAGCTTAGCACAATGATAGGTGCTAAAATTGATAACGCTCAAAAAAATTATCCAAAAGCTATATTTTTTAGTGCATTTATAATAGTAGGTATTTATATTTTAGGCACTTTTTGTGTTAATGTGATATATCCTGCAAAAGATACTGATATATTAGATGGTATTATGCAAGCAATTACTTATGCTGAAAACAATTTGGGTTTTAAAGGTCTTAGTCAATTAATGGCTTTTAGTTTATTTGTAGGCACTTTAGGGCAGATTAATTCTTGGTTGGTAGCGCCAATATATATGCTAGCTAATGCTTCAAAAGAAGGAATAATTAAATTTTATGAAGCAAAACCACATCCAAAATACAATACCCCTTATAAGGCTTTATTTTTTCAGGCATTTTTAGTTAGTATTATTTGTATATTTTGTGTATTTTTTAATAAATCTCAAGATATTTATTGGCTACTTAGTTCTCTTACCACGGTTAGTTATTTTTTACCTTATATTGCAATGTTTTTAGCGTATTTTAAATTAAAAAATTATTGTGAAAATGAATTAGAATTTAAAATACAAAATCAAATTCTTAGTTATTTTTTAGCAATATTAGGTCTTAGTAGCGTAGTATTTGCTTTAATATTAAGTTTTATTACTCCAAACGAAGAAGAACAAAGTGAATTAATATATTTTTTACAAATTATGAGTTCTCCTATATTAGCATTAATAATTGCTATTTTTAGTTTTAATAAAACTCGTAATAAATAAAGCTTATTTAATATTTATCAAAATATTATTGTTTTGATAAGTATTTTTTTGTTTTTTTATAGGTTTTTCTCCGCTGATGCTAATTTGTATATATTCATCTGGAGTTGGCTCCTTTATTTTTATGGGTTCAGTTTGGGGAATTTCTTCTTGTAATTCTTCTTCATCTTCAAATAATATATCTAAAGCTTTTTTTAATTTTCTTAATTTTTTTTCATCTAATTCACTTAGTTTTTTTTGCAAATCATAATTTATATCATCGTTTTGATATAAATTTTTAGGTATAGTTGGGTCTTTCCAATTTGGATTTTCACTAAAAGGAATTTTATCTCCAGGAAAATCTAAAGTGTATGCAAATAAATTTAAACTTAAAATAAAAACAGCTAATTTTCTCATATTTTTTCCTAATTAAATTTTTCATATTATAAAAAGTTATGAAATATATTATATTTTTTTTCAAAAAAAGATAATAATTTATAATAAGTGTTACTTTTATACACATTTTTTAAAGTTTTAAATACAATTTAAATACATTTTATGAATTATTCTGCTAAAGTAATCTTAATTTTTTAATTTTTTTTAAGGAGAAATGATGAAAAGAGCAATTTCTATTATTATTTTGATTGCTATTCCATTTTTATTCGCTACTATTTTGCCCGTGCCAAGTGGCTTAAGCGAAGCTGCGTGGGTAATGTTTGGTATTTATCTTTCAGCAGTTTTAGGTCTTGTATTTAAGCCTATACCAAATTCTATGGTATTAATTACTGCAGTGGCAGGAACTGCACTATTTATGGGACCTTATTTAGGTGGTGCAAAAGAAGCTACAAAACAAGCTTTAAGCGGTTATGCAAGTTCAACTACTTGGATTATAGTTTCTGCATTTGCTTTAAGTATTGCATTTACAAAAACAGGTCTTGGTAAAAGATGGGCTTATTTTTTAATAGGTAAATTTGGTAAAACTACTTTAAGACTTAGCTATGTTACTGCATTTTTAGACTTAGTAGTATCACCTGCAACTCCATCAAATACTGCAAGAGCAGGCGGAATTGTCTTTCCAATTGTAAATTCAATCGCACAATCTTTATCAAAAGATAAAGTTGAAACAGAAAATAGAGTAGGTGCATTTTTGGCGTGTAATTCTTATATGAGTACAAAAATGACTTCATTTATCTTCGCAACCGCAATGGCTGGAAATATGCTAGTGATTGGTTATGCAAATGATATTTTAGGAACTCACTTAAATTGGGGGAATTGGGCTGTTGCTATGATAATTCCTGGTATTGTGTGTTTATGTGTAATTCCATTAGTTGTTTATATTTTTGTTCGCCCTGATATAAAAAAGATTGATAATATAGTAATTTCAAAACAAGGCTTAGAAGAATTAGGAGAGATGAAAAGAAGTGAGAAAATGCTTGTTTTAATCTTTGTTCTAGCATTGCTTGGTTGGTCTGTTCCGTCTTTAGCTAGTTCTTTATTTGGATTAAAGATTGATATAGATGCTACTGCAGTAGCTGTTGGTGCTATGAGTTTATCAGTATTACTTGGCGTTTTAAAATTTGAAGATATAGCAGGTTCTAAAGAGTGTATAGGGACATTATTTTGGTTTGGTGGTATTATGTCGCTATCAGGTATGATGAATAAATTGGGCTTTTTTAAATGGCTTGGAACATTTATTCAAGGTAATATGAATTTAGATTTAGACCCATTGATAGTATTAATAATCATTGGTTTTATTAGTATTATCGTAAGATATTTATATGCTAGTGCAACCGTTTTCATTACAACTCTTTTACCGGTTTTATTTTTAATAGGCAAAAGTGCAGGAGTTGATCCATATTTATTAGCATTTTTATTAATTACTACAAATTCTTATGGTGGAGCATTAACTCATTTTGGTGGTCCTGCTGCTTCAGTTATTTTTGGAGCTGGATATAACACCGTAAAAGAATGGTGGATTACTGGATTTGTAGTGGCTATGGTATCTTTTATTTTATGCCTTGCAATAGGTCTTCCTTATTGGGAAATGTTAGGAATGAATTAATTTTTTTTTCTTGTTTTGATAGGAATATCAAAACAAGAATTTCATAATCAAATATTAAGTAAAATATATTTAAAATATCACACTTTTATTTTTTTATAAGCAAATTTTATTATTATATGCAATTTTAGCCCAAGTGGTGAAACTGGTAGACGCGCTAGACTCAAAATCTAGTAGGAGCAATCCTGTGTCGGTTCGAGTCCGACCTTGGGCACCATAAATAAAAAAGGAATATAAAAATGCCAAAAGACGCAAACGGAAACGAATTACAAGCAGGAGATAATGTTAGCGTTATTAAAGATTTGAAAGTAAAAGGCAGTTCTTTAACTATTAAAAGAGGAACTAATGTAAAAAACATAAAGCTTACTTCAAACGATGATGAAATAGAAGCAAAAGTTGATAAACACGGAGTTATAGTTTTAAAAACTTGTTTTTTAAAAAAGGCTTAACATTTATGAAAAAATTTTTAACATTTTTACCTATTGCTTTATTAGCAAATCCATTTGATGACTTAGTAAATGCGTATAATCAAGAAGATTATAAAACTTCTTATGATATAGCTAGTTCTATTTGTAAGCAAACTTGCTCTGATATTAATTTAAATCTAATTATGGGTAAAAGTGCTTTTAGATTAGGTTTATACGATGAAGCTTTAGCTGCTTATGATAGGGTTTTGGTATTAGATGATACTAATACAGAAGCAAGATTACAAAGTGCTATTATTTATCAAAAAAACGGGAATTTAGCTTTACTTAAATTAGAACTAGAGAATTTAAAAGATGATGAACGCTTAAATGATGATGAGAAAGCTTTAGTTGCTAGTATGTTAAAAAATGTTAAATATCAACAAAAAGCCAATAATGAAATAAATATACCTTATGCGAGTATTGGTTTTGGATATGGTTATGATAGTAACCCAAAAAAGCAGAATTTAAAAGATAGTTATTTACCAGTGCCACAATTAGGCATTAATTTTCCAATACCAGGTGCTAAGCACCAACCAGCTAGTAGTATTTTAGCTAATCTTAATGCTGGCTATAAAAAACAAGTTAATAATGTATATGATTATGATATAAATATTAATTTTTATAATAAGTATTATATAAAACCAATTGAAGAAGATTTTCAGAATTTAAGTGTATTTACAGCTTCAATTAATAATGGTTTTGAGATATCAAGACAATTTAAATTAAATATTTTAATGTCTTATGATTATATTATTTTAAAACAAAAAAGATATTTAAATACCTTTACTGCAGATATTTCAGGTGATTATTATACTGAAAGTGGGCTAGCTTTTGGTCTAGGCTATACAATTAATCATAATAATTATTTGATAGAAGATAATAAAGAGAATGATTCAAATCATCATAGTATTTATGCTATGAGTAAGATTATTTCTCAAAGAAGTATGTCTTATCTAAAAATTGCTTATGATATAGAAAAAACTAGCAGAATTAAAGAAAGTTCAAATAATTATAAAGAATATTCAGCTACTGCCGGAATTATTTATATGCTAAATAAGCAAGTAATATTAAAAGCAAGTTTAGGCTATGCTAAGGGTAGATATGATGAAAAAATCTTCTTAAATACAAGAAACGATATAACTTATAGAGTAAATTTTGGTGCTGAATACAATATGGATCATCATAATTTCTTCTCACTTGATTTAGGATATAACAGAGTAAAATCAAGCATTGAATACAATTCTTACGATAATCTTTACACTAATTTAATGTATAAATATAAATTTTAAGCTAACAACCTTTTAAAATATGCTATAATTTAGCATTATTTTGAAAGGATATGCTATGAAAAAAATATTATTG
>NZ_JACGAT010000017.1:0-27132 GCF_020137635.1 Campylobacter sp. RM12642 | reverse complement strand
ATACATATAACTATATTGAACCTAATTCAAAAGCTTTTACATTTGTTAATAATGAATTTCAAACAAATAATCCATTTGATAAAATTGGTAAAGAAAATGTAAAAGTTAAAATTAAATCAATAGTAGCTTTAAATGTTGAGACTTGGCAAGTTGAATGGGAAGAAAACTTAGTAAGTTCAAATGGAGAAATTATTGATACTACAAATTATAAGGCACTACTTCAAATTAAACAAATAGTTCCTTCAACTGAAGAACAAATTATTAAAAATCCACTAGGTATTTTTATTAGCGATATTAATTATTCAAAAATTTTATAAAAAAGGAAATATGATGAAAAATAAAATATTTTTAAGTTTAATTACCACAAGTTTATTATTTGCAAATACTTTTAATGAAAGAGATTTTGCTAATCTTACACCAAAACAACAAAAAGATTTAGCATTAGCTCAAAAATGGGTTTATGCAAAAACTACAAGTACTTTAGGAGAAAATGGCGAAGTTGTTTTCTTATTTGGCGAATCTATGCCAACAATAGTTACTGCACCACTTAGATTAACTGATATTGTTTTAGAAGCTGGAGAAGTTATAAAGGATGTTCAAATTGCAGATAGTGTTCGTTGGGTTGTTTCGTTAAGTGTTAGTGGAGAAGAACCAAATCTTACTTCACACGTAATAATAAAGCCAACCGACAAAAATTTACAAACCACACTAAATATTATGACAAATAAAAGAGTTTATAGGTTAAATTTAATTTCAGAAGCAAAGAAATTTATGCCTGCGATATCGTTTAATTATAAAAATGATATTATCAAAACATTAAATCAATACCAAAATGATATGAAGAAAATATCAAATAGTAAAAACTTCTATAAACTCCAAGATGATGTAGTTGCATCAAATATTGACAATTTAGATTTTGATTATAGTATTGAAGGTAAAGCTAACTTTAAACCCTTAAGAGTATATAACGATGGTGTAAAAACATATATTCAAATGCCTAAAAATATGAAATTTTATGAAGCTCCTGCATTAATGTTGCTAGATAATGGTAAAGAAAATGAAATCATAAATTATAGACTTAAATACGATACCTTTATCGTAGATAGATTATTTGATAACGCTGTTTTAATTGCTGGTGTAGGTAAAAAACAAGAAAAGGTAACTATTAAAAAACATTCAAATAAAGCAAATCAAGAAATAGTAAATAATGTGCTTTATGACTTATCAAAAGCTGCTAAAAAGGAGAAAAAATGAAAAAATTAATATTAATCATAATAGCTTTATTTTTTATAGCTTGTAGCAACTCTAACAATTATTTTAATTCAACTTTAAACTTAAATAACAATATTCAACAAGAAGTTATCATTAACGATATTGCCGATATTGTTAAAAACAATTATATAAAACAATCAACGTTATATTTAAGCACTAGTGATGCAAATAAAGATTTTTTCAATCATTTGTGTGATATTTTAAGAAATGAAGGTTTTGCAATTAGCGATGATAATTCTCTTAAAGGTTTAAATTTTATAAGTTACTCAATATCTCAAATTGATGAAAATATTTTTGTAACTATAAATATAGATGCAAACAAAGTAAATATAACTTATAAAGTAAAAGACAATAAAATCTTTAAAAATAGTATTAGCTTTTTTGATTACTAGGAGAAATTATGAGTAACAACTTAGAAATCAATGCAACTCCTAATAAAATCACTCAAAGCAAAAGAATATCTAAAGCTCCAATAATTATTATTGCAGCTTTTGTTATTTTGGTATTATTTGCATTATTTTATGCAGCACTTGCTAGAAAGCAAAATATAGAAAATAATATAATTAAACAAGAAGAAACAAATCAAATCGATAACACAAACACTACAAGTTTTATTGAAGAGCTTGAAAAATCTAAAAATAATTCAACATTTACAATAATTTCAAGCGACAATGCAATAGCTCAAAATAAAGAAATTATTCCTATTCAACAAGACTTTTTAATTAAAAAAGAACCAGAGCAAATAAATATACAAAGCAATAATTTCAATAAAATAAATTATCAAGATGATAACGATTTAAGCTTTAAAAAAGATATGCAGCAAAAAGCATATTTAGCACCTACTCAAATTGAAACTAAATCAAACAATTACTCTTATGATTTTAATAATAGTGATGTAAATATAAATTCAAAACCTACACTACATTTCAATGATGAAGAAATTATGGCTCAAGCTAAAGCGCAAGCTGGAATGTTTGGTGGCTCATTTAATACTGAAACTAATGATAAAAATTATAATACAAGTAATTTTTTAGACAATCAAGTAGATAATGGCTATCTCCAACATAAAAAAACTAAAGCGCTATCGCCTTATGAATTAAAAGCTGGTTGGGTAATTCCTGCAGTATTAATTACTTCTATTAATTCAGAAATTCAAGGGCAAGTTCTAGCTCAAGTTTCACAAAATGTTTATGATAGTGTTACAGGTAAATATTTGTTAATCCCACAAGGCACAAAAATTGTCGGTTCTTATTCTTCTAATATTTTATGGGGTCAATCAAGATTGTTAGTTGCTTGGAATAAGTTAATTTTCCCTGATGGTCAAAGCTTAATTTTAGATAATATGCAAGGCGTAAGCGCAAATGGACTTACAGGCTTTAAAGATAAAGTTAATAATCATTACATTAGAACTTTTGCTTCAGCTATATTATTATCTTCAATTACTGCTGGTGTATCACTTGCCGATAATTCAACAGGGGAAAAAGAAACCGCAAAAGATAAAGCAATATCATCAGCAATAGAACAAATGAGCCAAGTAGCAGCTGAAATAATTAGAAAAAATATGAATATAGCACCAACGCTAGAAATTAGAAGTGGTTATAAATTTAATATTTTTGTTACTAAAGATATTATTTTAGAACCTTTAGAAAGATATTAAATGGTTGATATAGCTTTAATAGAACAATGTAAAAATCCAAATGTTCCTACCGAAATAATACAAAAAATTATTTTGATAGAAAGTAATAATAATCAGTTCGCAATAAATGTTAATGGTATAGGCTCATTTATATTAAAAACAAAAGAAGAAGCCAAAGAAAAAATCAATTATTACTTATCAAAAAATGCTAGTGTTGATATAGGTTTAATGCAATTTAATTCTAATAATTTAAAGCTTAAAGCCTTTTCAAGTTATAGCGTTGATGATTTATTAGATACTTGCAAAAATATAAAAGCTGGTAGTGATGTTTTTTATTTGGCGTATGAAAGCACCGATAAAAATTTAAGCGAAAAAGAACGAATAAATCAAGCGCTTTCTGTATATAATACAGGAAATATTACAAATGGTTTTTTAAATGGCTATGTAGCAAAATATGATAGCAATTTAAATATTAAAAATATAAATGAAGAAGCAAGAAAATCAAATACCAAAATAAATATTGCTTTTAATTTATTTAACTTAGAAACTTTAAAAAATGAAAAAGCTCAATAATATTTCTTATTTTGCTTATAAAAGCACCGATAAAAATTTAAACGAAAAAGAACAAATAAATCAAGCATTTGAAACCATTAAAAAGTTAGAAAAACGCATAGCTCTAGTTTTACTACCTATGCGAAAAAATAATAAGGAGAAAAAATGAAAGAATTTACAGATTTAGAATTAGTTGAAAACTACGCTTATGAAGTTAGCCCTGAAGTTGCCGAAGAATTAGGTGCATTTGTTGAAAATGCTATAAACGAATATGATTTTATAGATAATGATGAGAGTTAAACTATGAAAAATCAAGATTTTATTCAAAATACTGCTGAAAAAATAATTGAAAGTTTAAAAAATGGTACTGCTCCTTGGATTAAACCTTGGAAAGCGGATGAATTAAATAATATTATGCCATATAACCCAAAAACAAATAAAAATTATAATGGTATTAATTCAATTAATTTAATGATGCAAGGATATGATGATCCAAGATGGCTTACATATAAACAAGCACAAGAATTAGGTGCTTATGTTAAAAAAGGCGAAAAATCAACTTCTATTCAATATTGGCAATTTAGCGAAATGGTTGATAAAGTAGATGAAAATGGAAATATTATACTTGATGAAAATGGTAGGTCTGAAAAAATAGAAATTGAACTTGAAACGCCTAAAGTATTTTTTGCAAGTGTTTTTAATGCTGAACAATGCGAGAATTTACCAAAATTAAAACAAAAACCTAAAATTGATAATTTTAAAGTTATTAAAGAAGCACAAGAGATATTAGATAAATCTAATGCTAATATTAAACACGGTGGTTCAAGAGCTTTTTATAATTCATTTCAAGATACAATTACATTACCAAATAAAAGTGCATTCATAGATGAAATTGCATATTATTCAACAGCTTTACACGAGTTAGGGCATTGGAGTGGTCATCAAAATAGATTAAATAGAGATTTAGCCCATCCTTTCGGAACAAAAGAATATGCTAAAGAAGAATTAAGAGCAGAAATTGCTAGTTTTTTATTATGTGCAAAAATTGGACTTGACTATGACCCAAGTAATCATTTATCTTATATTGATGGTTGGGTTAGTATATTAAAAGATAAGCCTTATGAAATTTTTAGAGCAACTTCAGATGCAACAAAAATAGTAAATTTTCTAGAAGACTTTACGCTAGAACAAAAATTAGAAATTGAGCAAAATACACAACCTAAACAAAATATAATACAAGAAAATAGGGAGCAAAATATGAATAATCAAGATTTAGGACTTGCAAAAGAAAAAATTTATTTATATGTTCCTTATAAAGATAAGGATGAAGCAAAAAAACTAGGTGCAAAGTGGGATAAGGAAGCTAAAGCTTGGTATGCTGCTAAAGGTACTGATTTAAACAAATTAGAAAAATGGCTTACTAAACAAGAACAAAAACCGCAAATACAAATTAATGAAGATGAAGTAAAAGCAGAATTTACAAAAGCATTAAATGATGCAGGACTCGATGTAAATGAACCTATAATGGATGGAAAATTACGTAGAGTAAGAACTTATGATGATAAAGGTAGAAATCTTAGTGGGGCTTATGTAGGATTTTTAAATGCCCATCCTGCAGGACATATTCAAAATTTTAAAACTGGATATAAAGAAAATTGGAAAAGCTCGTTAAGTTTAAACCAAACAAAAGATAAAACACAAGAAATACAAATCCAAAAAGAAAAAAATACTAATATAAATTTAGCTAGAGAAGAAGAATTGTTAGAAAAACAAGAAGCTAGTGCATTAAAAGCACAAGAAGAATACAACAATGCTAAATGGGCTTATGACAAACACCCCTATTTACAAAATAAAGGTTTAGAAAAAAATTATTATTTAAAACAAGATGAATTCGGAAATCTATTAATACCATTAAGTGATATTGAAGGCAAACATTGGACTTCTCAAAGAATTTTTTCCAATGGCGATAAAATGATTGGATTAATTAGAACTAAAGAAGAAAAAGAACAAAACATAGAATATCCATCAAAAAAAACTGGTAATTTTTTTATTATTGGAGCAAAAAATCTTAATAATGTAAATGAAATTTTTGTTTGTGAAGGTTTTGCAACTGCTGCTAGTGTTTATGAAGCTACAAAAAAAACAACAGTTATGGCAGTTGATGCTGGAAATCTTGAAGTTGTCATTGCTAATATTAAAGAAAAATACCCAAAAATACAGATTACAATAGCAGCTGACAATGATATTAAAAAAGAACTAGAAAATAAACCAAACGTAGGAAAAACAAAAGCTTACGATATTAAAAATAAATACAAAGATATTAAAATTGTATTGCCACAATTTACAAAAGAAGAAATTCAAAAAGGTTATAGTGATTTTAATGATTTAATGCGTTCTAGGAAATTATTAGAAGTAACTAAACAAATAAAAGAACAATTAGCTAAACAATTAACAACAGAAAAAGCATTAAGTGCAAATTCACAAAGTAAAGACAAAGCTATTAATAAACAAATTAATATCACAAAAGATATTGGCATAGGATATTAATATGAATAAAGATAAAAATCAATTTATAGTTTTTTTATTTGCTTTTTTTGGAGTAGTTATAGCAATTATAATAATAAGTTCTATTGGAACACAATATCTAGCAGGGACTTTTAATTATTCTCCTGCTCTTGGAGAAACCCTTGCTTATGATTTATACAATCCTTTTTCTTGGATTTTTTGGAGTATAAAATATAGTTCAAATTATCCTGATTTTTTTAGAAAATTTTATTTAATTATGTGTTCTTTAATTGCTTTAGCATTTTTATTTTTTGTAATAATTAAAATAGCCTATTCAAGAAAATCAAAAGCTATTAAAGACCTTCACGGCTCTGCACATTGGGCTAGTTTAGATGAAATCAAAGAAACAGGTGTTTTAAATACAAACCAAGGCGTTTATATTGGTGGTTATCAATATAAAAACACTTTACATTACTTAAGACACAATGGTCCAGAACATATTTTATGTTTTGCTCCAACAAGAAGCGGTAAAGGTGTTAGCTTAATATTGCCAACATTACTTGCTTGGGAAGAAAGTGCAATTATTTTAGATATTAAATCAGAACTTTTTAACTTTACAGCAGGTTGGAGACAAAAATATGCAAATAATAAAATACTTAAATTTGACCCATCAAACCCTAATGGCTCAATAAGATTTAATATACTAGAAGAAATTAGAATTAATACAGATTTTGAAATAAAAGATACTCAAAACATAGCTATTAATATAATTTATAAAGGGGATACTCCAGATGAAAAAACAAGTAGTTCAACAGGTTATTTTAGAAGTGAAGCAAAAAATTTTTTAGTTGCTTTAATACTTTATTCTTTACATATTGCAAAAAATAAAAATAACAATATCCCTAATCTTACAGATATTTATAAATTCTTAAACGATCCTAAAATGAGTATAGATGAAATACTTGAAGAAATGCTTGAATGTGATATTGCAAGAGATGATACAAATGAAATAATACAAAGTATAGCAAGAGCTATGAAAAATAAAGCAAGTCAAGAATTGTCAGGAGTTATAGGAACTACAAGTGAAAGCTTAAATTTATATATAGACCCTATTTTGGCAAAAAATACAGCTAAAAGCGATTTTAAAATCAATGAGCTTATGAATAGCGATAAACCAGTAAGTTTATATTTAATTATTCCACCTTCAGATAAAGATAGATTAAAGCCGCTATTTAATTTAATTATTAATCAAATTTTTAGGACCTTAACTGATGTAAAATTAGGTGAAGAAAAAACATATAAACACAGATTATTGTTTATGGGAGATGAGCTGACTAGTGTAGGTAAAATTGCGACCTTAGAAGAAGGCTTGGCTTATTGGGCAGGATATGGAATTAAGTTTTATGGTATTATACAAGATCTTCAACAATTATATAATTTATACACAGATAAAGAAAGTATAACTTCAAATTGTCACGTTAGAATTGCATTTGCACCTAATAATATACACACAGCAAAACTACTTTCAGAAATGTCAGGAACTACTACCATCATTAAGCGTTCAATCACTAGCAGCGGCAAAAAACTTCAAGCAGTTTTAGATAATGTAAGTGAAACAATGCAGGAAGTTCAAAGACCATTAATAACGCCTGATGAATGTATGAGGATTCCATCAGCTAAAAAAGACAAAAATGAATTAATAATTGAGCCAGGAGATATGTTAATTTTCATTTCAGGCAAACCTGCAATTTATGGGAAACAAATGTTATATTTTAAAGATCCAGTGTTTAGCGATAGGTCAAAAGTTGAGTATTCAGAACAATTAAACAATATATAAAAACACGCATAGTTCTAATTTTATTACCTGTGCGAACAGTAAAAAGGAGAAAATTAACAATGACTAAAATTCATTTTATTTTAAATGGTAAAGGCGGTATAGGAAAAAGTTTTATAAGCTCTTTATTATGCCAATATTTTTTACATAATAAAGAAAGTATATTAGCAATAGATACTGACCCAAACAACACTACACTATGCAATATCAAAGCATTAGATGCAAGTTTTTTAAAACTAATAGATGATGATGGTAAATTTAATGTAAGAGAATTTGATAAGATAATTGAACTAGCATATTCTAAAGAAAAGAAAAACTATATTATAGATTCAGGTGCTACAACATTTATCCCATTAATTGATTACCTAAAAGAAAACGAAATAATTTCTATGTTAAAAAATGAAAAAATAGAAATATATTTTCACGTTCCAATAGTTGGCGGGCAAGCTCAAGATGATACAATTTTAGGCTTAGTTCAGTTAGCAAATAATTTTAATTGTAATTTTATTGTTTGGTGTAATGAATATCACGGTTCTTTACGTGATTTTGAAAACACTCAAGAATATAACGCCATAAAAGAAAAAATAAACGCATTAATATATTTAAAACAATTTAGCAAAGATACTTACGGAAAGGACCTTTTAGAACTAACTTCAAAAAATCTAACTTTTGATGAAAGTTTAAAAGATAAGAGCTTTTCACTTATGTCAAAACAAAGACTAAAAATATTTAGAGATAAAGTATTTGAACAAATTAAAATTATATTATAGTTATATATAATTTATATTTTTTATATATAAAATTTATATAAAAAATATATAAATCTTATATTATTTTAAGTTTATTTTGATATAATTCTTTAAAATTAAAAAAGGAGAAAAAAATGAAAAATTATAAGAGTCAAATTCGCTAAAAGAAAGCTTAGAAATTTTAAAAAGATATAAAAACGATGTGAGTAAAGAAGACTATGAAGATATAAAAGGCATTATAGGTAGCCACGCAATAGAAAATTCATACGCTGATGAATTAGATATTATTATGATGTTAAAGCAAACTGTTTATGGCTTAAGTGTTGATGAAGTTTTAGCAGAATATAAAGAAAAAGGTTATGTTGATTATGAAAGAAAATAAATTAAGTTTTGAAGAACTTGTAACGAAGATAGATTTGAACTTAATTTATTAGAACCTATATTTAAAGGAGATAGTATGTTTTGCAATGGGCAATTTATACCAAATGAAGTGAATCGTATTTTTTCTAATTTAGAAAAACAAAACTATTTTAAAAACTGTAAAAGCATTGATGAACTAGCAAAAAATTTAGCTGAATTTATTGGAGATTTAAATGCCTTACATCCATTTAGAGAAGGCAACGGAAGAACCCAAAAAATATTTATAAATCAATTAGTTCAAAACACAGGGTATAAATTGGACCTAAGGTTAATTGATAAAGACAAAATGATAGATGCCAGTATAAAAGCTATGGATTGTGATTATAAAAAACTTGAAACCCTTATTAAGGTTAATTTAAAAAGCTTTAAACAAAACCTTGAGAAAGAGCAATCGCAAGGAATAGGATATTAATATATAAATTATATTATTTTTATATAAAAAATATATATAATTTATATAAATAATTTAAAAAATGAAAAATATTTGTAAATCAATAACGAAAATAATTAAATATCTAATACTTAGCTTAGCTGCATTTGTTTTAATAGTTATTCCTTTATTTTTTTCTTTTGGTTTAGTTATTAATACAACAAAATCAATGCCCTTAGGCTTATATAAAAAAGTAGATGGACCATTAGTTAAAGGAGATTTGGTTATGTTAAAAGTTCCTACTATAAATGAATATCTTATAAAAAAGATTGCAGCTACTAAAGGAGATTTGATTGAAATTAATTCTAATGGCGTTTATATCAATAATATTTTACAAACAAATACAAAAATATTTAAATACGATACCTTTAACCAGCCGTTACACTTTAATCAATTAAAAACTATTTTAAAAGATAATGAATTTATTGCTTTAGGAGAACATATAAGAAGTTATGATAGTAGATATTTTGGTATTGTAAAACAATATGAAAATAATATAAAAAAACTTATAAAAATAATAACATTTTAATATTATTTTTATATAATATTTATATAAATTATATATAATAACATAATTTTAAATCTTAGCATTTGAAATCATTAAAAAGTTAGAAAAACGCATAGATCTAGTTTTACTACCTATGCGAAAAAATAATAAGGAGAAAAAATGGCAACAATTATGGAAAAAGATGTTTTATTAGAATATGCAACATTTGGATATTTGATTAAAAATAGAGATACAAAAGAAGCTCAAGATGATTTAAATAAAATGTACGAAATAAAACAATGGTTATACTCTACTGATGAAGAAGATATAGATTACGAAAGCACCAAAGAACAAGTAAAAAAAATAAGGCTAAAATATGAAAATTGATGAGAATATTTTTAATGTAATATGGTCCGATGTAAAAAAAGATTATATTACACCCGTTAATAATTATAAAGCATTTGTTCTAGGTGGTCAGCCTGGTGCTGGTAAATCAAAACTAATCAAGCTTATTGAACAAGAGCTTAATAGCAATGTTATCGTAATAAATGGAGATGATTATAGAAAATATCATCCAAATTATGCTAATTTACAAGCTACTTATGGCAAAGATTCGCCTAAACACACTGCTGAATTTGCAGGAATGATTACTGAAATGATTTTAGATAAAGCTATCAAAAATAAATTAAATATAGTAATTGAAGGAACTTTTAGAACCGCTACTACACCGATTAAAACACTAAAATTATTTAAAGATAATGGTTATAACACAAATGTATTAATTCAAACTTGCCATAAAGATATTAGTTGGAAATCTTGTCTTGAAAGATATGAAAAAATGTTAGAAACAAATCCAAATGAAGCTAGATTTACAGATAAAGTTCATCACGATATAGTAGTTGATAATCTGGCAAATAATATTAAAGAAGTTCAAAAATCAGGCTTAGTTGATAATATGAAAATATATTCAAGGATTTTAGATAAAAAAACTGGTATGTTTAATCAAGTTGAAATTTATAATAGTGATTTAAAACCTAAAGTTAATATTGCAACCATTAATAAATATTTAGGTTTGGAAAGAAAACTAAATTTGGAAAATTTATATAATTTTGATTAATATGTAGGTATAGTAAGAAAAGTAAAAAATGGATAAAAAACAAATTATAGATGAGATAGCAAAAAAACATCATTTAATACTAGATGAAAATGACCCTATTTTTGCAATCATTACAGCTAACGAACTTATGTTTGATGATTATATAAAACAACTTGAAAGGGTGAAAATAAAAAATAAAGTTGATTTAGAAAGCTATAAACAAAGTTTAATAAGTGATATTCAAGAAGAGTTTAAAAAACATCATCAAATTTTACAAGAACTAAAATTAAATAAAATTCCTAATTCAAATTCTAACCAACACCAAAATGAAAAAAATATAGACTGTAATAAAAAGAATATTTTTATAGCTTTTGTAATAGGTCAGATTATATTTTTACTTATTGGACTAATTATAGGCATATTACTATAATATAATTTTAATATATATTTGATATAATTTTTATATATATTTTATATAATATTAAGCTTATTTATATATAATTATCGTAATTAAGAAAATGTATAATTTTAGTTTTTACTACCTATATGAAAATTTTAAAAAAAGGAGACAATAATGGTAGTTTCTATTATCAATGAAAAAGGTGGCAGTGGTAAAACAACATTAGCTGTCAATTTAGCTGCTAGACTTGCTTTGGATGGTGATAGTGTTTTATTAATTGATGCTGACCCACAAAAATCAACTGAAGTATTTTCAGATATGAGAAGTCAAAACAATCTAAAGCCTATATTTAGTAATGTATGTAAAACTGGTGTAAGTTTAGGAGATGAAATAAAACTTATGAAAGATAAATTTGATTCAGTTATTATTGATACTGGTGGTCGTGATAGTAAAGAAATGAGAAAAGCAATTTTAAATTCTAACATAGTTATTATTCCGACACTACCAAGCCAATACGATGTAAGTGTTTTATATCATATGTTTGAACTAATAATAGAAGCAAAAGAATTTAATCACAATCTATTAGTTTTTGTAGTAACTAATAGAGTTTCTCCTAATCCGTTTTTGCAAAAAGATTTACAAAATTTACAAAACTATATAAAAGACTTACAAGATGAAAAAAATATTAGCGATATATATTTACTTGATAGTGTAATTTATGAAAGACAAGCATATAGAAAAGCTGTTATTGAAGGTAAAAGCATAAATGAATTTGATAATTCTAAAGCAAGTGAAGACTTTGAACAATTTTATCAAGAATTATTAGAAAAAACAAAAAAATTTATAAAAGGATAAAAAATGGGATTTAAAAAACTAAGCGAAAATGATTTTATAAATGCTGCTAGGGGCGAAACTTCTAATATTAATAATATAAATGAAACTCCAAAAAGAACAAAAAGTGTGCTTTTCCATTTAACGGAAGAAGAAGCTGCTGAATTAACACAAGAAGCAGCCAAACATAAAATGGGTAGAAGTGCTTATATTAGATTTAAATTATTTGTAAAAGAATAATGTAATATAGCTAAGAAATAATAAAAGGAGAGCAGAATGGAGAATAAAGTCTATAAAAGTGTTTTAGAATATATAAAAAATAATAAAATTAATAATTTTGCTACTTTATGTGATAATTTAAAAACAACTGATAATTTATCAACTACTGGAAGAAAATTTAGAGCTATCATAGAAAATCCAACATTTTTTAAAACTTATTTTGATTCATTAAATTTAAAATAAGATATATTTACCTTTTTAAGTATATAATTACAGTACTTGGAAAGAACAAAGGCTTCTAGCCTGAACCACATACAGAAGATATGTGGTTCTATTTTAGTATTATTCTAGTTGCTTTTTTGATAAATAAATATTTATATTTTACAATTCTAGGAATCTTAAACCATACTTTTTTTTCACACTTTATAAAGAAATTTTTTATTGACTTTTTACCAAGTTTTTTTAATTTACCTTTAGGACATAATTTATTAAAAACATATACTAAACATAAAAAATCGTGTAATAAAAATTCTCTACCCAAATCATCATTCATATTATTTTTATATAAAATATATTTTATATTATATGAATATCCTTTAGATTGTTGATTATTGCTATCTGTATATTTATTTCCTAATTTTTGTAAATTATCTCCCAATAAATATAAAATGCAATTATTATGTGCTGCAGCATTTCTTAAATTCTTAATTGCATATAACTCATTAAGTATCAATTGTTTTAAATCCTTACCTTTATAATATTTATTTATATAAAAATTATAAAAATCTAATGTTTCACTAAATGTTAAAATTTCCAAAAGATTCCATACTGCAAAATTAGAACTATATTTTGTCATAAAAGATTCGGTGTAATAGTTTTTTTTACCATTATAATATCTTTTTAATTCATTCGGCACATAGTTATTTAAAAAATCTTTCACACTAATATAACCATCATCTTGATTATTAGTAGTACATAAATAATTAATTTTTGTTTTTAATAAATGTTCACATATAAGAGATAACTCCAATACTAATGACCTAAAACTTGTATCTAAAATACCAAACCTATGTAAAGACTTAAAATCTAAATTTTTATATACACCATTATTATTTTTTTCATAACACTTATTAAAAGTTTTAAATTTAAAAAAATAATTTCTTTCTTTTAAAATTTTAAACACTTCTGTTTGGTTTATATTATCTCCTACATTATTAATATCAATTATTATATTTTTATTATTAAAAAATTCCACTTGTTCTTTAAAACTTAATTTATTTTTCATATATATCCTTTAAAAATCATTGAAATTTATATCATTACTTTCTATGATTTCAACTTTTAAATCATATTTAGATTGTTTTTTTAGTTTATGATACATATCATCAATAATTTTTATATTTAATTCACTATCTAATTTAATTGCATTAGCTTTTTTATCTAATTTTTCAAGTTGCATATTATATTTATTTATAAATTCATCAACATCAACTTTTTTATTTTCATAAAAACCTTTAGCAACATCTACGATTTTATCTAATTTTTCAAAAATACTTACAAACTTATTAATTTTTTTGAATTCTTCTTTATCTTTTATATTGTTTAATAAATAATTGTTCATAGCTTTTAAACCATTGTTATTTATATCATTAACTTTAAATCCATCAATTTGTATATTAACTTCATAGGTTTCAAAAGAATCTATATCATTATAATCAAAACCAAGTTTTTTAAATTCTCCAGCAAAAAAAGTTGCATTATTATTTAATAATTTTTCCTTTGTTTTATTAAATGATTTGATTATTTTTTCCTTCTTGTTATTATCAATACTATCATTTTTATTTATGTTTTTAATTTGCAAATCAACTATTCTTAGTAATGTATTTTTAGTTTTTAAAATTTGTTTATGACTTTGATTTGATTTATGTATTTTATCCATAGCTATGTCTTTAAATTCAATATCTAAATTATATTCATTTGCTACATCTAATATTATTTTTTTAAAATCATCACTACCATTAATATCTAAAACACGCCCAAATCTCTCCATTGATTTTAAAAGAGAATCTAAAATAAAATCTTTATCTTTAATATCTACTTTAAGTTTTAAAAAATCTCCTTTATCTATCATTTTACTTTGCTTATTTTCATATACAATAAAACCATCATTGCTAATACATTTTATATCTTTAAAAACCTTTCTATTATTTAATTCTGAACTAATAGTATTGTCGTCTTTATCCGGTATTATTTGTTTTTTAGATAAAATTTTAATAGCTTCTTCATTATTTTCAAGTGCTTTTGAGATTAAAAAATCTTTCCAAGATATTTTTTTATGCTTTTTGTATGTATTTTTTTGTTCTTGGTTTAAATCTTCTAATTCTTTTTTTAATTTATAAAATGTAAATTTATTGCAACCTTTAAAAGATTTTTTAATTTTTTCTCTTTTAATTTTAATTTGCGATAAATTATAATCTAATTTGCTTTTATTTTCACTTTCATATTGAATATATTCTTGCCATAAATTACTTGTTTTTGCAATTGGTTGTATAGGTTCTTTTTTAAATTTAATTTTATTGTCATTATTAATATTTTCATTTTGAATATTTAAATCAATAGGACCAAAACGTTTTAATAATTGTTGCTTTGATAATTGTCTATGCACAAAACTTGCTTTACAAAATAATTTTTCATTTTTTGAAGATATCGTATAGCCATTTCTGCGCTCTTTTATTTCTAAATCATAATCAAATAATAGCTTTACAATATCATTAAAAGTAGCATTTTCATTATTTAAAACATCTTCTACTTTATTTTCTAATTTATTTTTAACCCACTCATTAAAACCTGTACTCATAGTATGTTTGTTATATATATTTTTATTTAAATCTTTATTTGATATATGATTATCTTTTTGTAATTTATGTTTTTTTTCAAGTTTAATTGCTAAATTTTGTAAAATTTTAACGTCATTATATGGATTAATTACTTTATATGTTATTGGATTGACTTTATTAATAGCTATATGCATATGTAAATTATTAGTATTTGTATGGACCGCACTTACTCTTTGATGTTCTTTCATACAAAGAACAGCAACTATTTCATTTTCTATATCATCTAAAATTTCTTTTTTAGGTTTTTCATCTTCTTTAAAAGATACTATTAAGTGCATAGTTTTATCTTGTTTAGTTATAGTATTTAAAATTTGAGTATTTAAAATTTCAAATATATTATCATCTATATCATCAAAAGAACAATTTGAAAACTTAAATGATTCTACTTTATCATTTTCTTTATGTTCTTTATCTACTATATAATTAAATAATTTTTTATCATCTCTATCAAGTATATAATTTGCTAAATTTTTAAAACTCGATTTGTTTTGCTTTTTAAATATCACTTTTTTTATAATCATTTTTGATTATCTCTTTTGCTTTTTCTTTAAGTTCTATTTGCAAATCTAATATTTTATCTACTATTTTTTCAATATCTTCATAGCTTTTATTTTTTGAAAAATTATTTTTTTTATCTTCATTTTTTACTAACCAATGTTTAAATAAACCACCAAGTCGACCAATATCACCAGCAATTAATAATAAATCACTTGCTACTTTTTGGTCAGTAATTGATTTGATAGGATAGTTATTTGCTATGTTATATAAATATTTAGATACTGAAAAATTATAATTATTAGCTTTATTCTTTATATTGTTATATTCATCTTCGGTAACTCTAAAGTGTATTTGTTTGATTTTATTTTTTTTCATTTGGTGCATATCCTTATTTTTGGAGCTTTAGCGACAAAACTTAGTATTTGTGTAGCAAATACATATCCTGTCCTTTTTAGACTCCAAATTATAGCAAAAAAACAATATTTTTTTATAAAAAATACTATATTGAATTATAATTGCTTATAATTAATTATATTTTATTAAAATTAATTATATTTTATTATTAAGGGCAGCAATGAAACGTGGAGAAGCAAAAATTGAATTTTATAGTAATATTGAATATATTAAGGATAAATATAACTCTGGCATAGTAGTATCTAAAATACTTTTTGAGCATTTCAAAAAAGAAAAAAATATTCAAATGTGTTATGAGCAATTTAATAAATATTTTAACGATGAATTTAAATTAAAAAATCAATTAAATTATACAAAAAATGAAAATATTTCTAAGGATATTAAAGAACCAAAAAAAATAGAAATTAGAAATGATAATAAAGTTTTTTCTCCTTTATACGGTAAAGATATTAAAAAGATTTTATAAAATATATATAGTAATTATATATATTCTATATAAAAATTATATAATTTTAAGATTATTATTATATAATAATTAAAAATTTAAGGAGTTTATTTGAAAAATTTATATTTTTACTTGATTTATTCTTCATTTTGGTATCCATTTTTTGTAGCTTTTATGTTATCAGCTAAAGCAGCTAGTTTAATCACTGATTCTTTTATAATTGGTGCTATTATTGCTGTTTTAGGTTGTTTTTATTTAGGAATGTTATTTATAAAAATAATAGAAATGATTGCAGAATATTTTTATAGTAAAAAATTATTTTATGGTGCATTATTTGAATCAATTTATGTAGTTAGTATTCCATTTTATATTTTTATGGATTTTTATAAATTTTTTTCAAATGAATATTTTGAAATTTTATTTATAAGAATACCGAATTTTACACATTATGGTAATTTTATTAATATAATTATTTATCTAATTTTATATTTTTATTTTGTTAGAAAATATACAAAAATTTTTATTGAAGATAAAAAAAGTGATTTAAAAAAATAAATTAAAAAATAAATTTAAATTTTAATAATAAAACAATAATTTATTTTTAAAATATATAATAAATGCACAAAAACATATCTAAAATTAAAAATTTACATTTAATCTATACTTAACCTTATATACAATAAAAAATAGTTTAAAATCGTTTTTAGAACTTAATTTAAACTTAAAGAATAATTTTTTTTAAAATTTTAAATTTTTTAAAAATTCAAATTTTTTTAAATTTTTACAAATCTTAATTTAAACTTAAAGAATATGATGGTAAAACAAATTTTACAAATCTTAATTTAAACTTAAAGAATAATTTTTTTTAAAATTTTAAATTTTTTAAAAATTCAAATTTTTTTAAATTTTTACAAATCTTAATTTAAACTTAAAGAATAAAATTTAATAAAATTAAATTCTTAAAATTCTTAAAATTTTATTTTTTATTTTGGAGAATATAATAATATGTAATCTTAAAAAATGCTTAAGACATTAAACTGCTATTTTATAGGGGTTTTCTTAAATACGATATTTTTTATCTTGTTTCACACGTGAAACAGAATAACTCACACGTGAAACTAACAATATCACTAGTGAAACAAACGCAATAATAAAAAAATTATTATTTTTCTCAAAATGTTTAAAATGTTTCATTTATAGAAACAAATGTTAATTTTTTTGTTATATTATTTTGTAAGTTTTGTTTTAAAGGATTTTTATGGATATTAGACATTTAGAAGAAGATAGATTATCTAAAAATTTGTTAAGCATTGAAAAAACTAATTTGGATACCAATGGTAATGTTTTAAATAAAGAAGAAATTGTAGTAAAGCATTTTGTTAAACGTGATGAATTTATTCAATTTTTTGTAGAAAATATTAATTTTATTAATACTGAACTTTCAAATATAGAAAGACAAATTTTATTTGCAACAATTACTAGAATGAATTATGGGAATGTAGTTACTATCTATTCAGGGTTAAGAAAAGAATTTATGGCTTTAACAGGACTTAGTAAAGCTTCTGTTTCAAGAGCTATTCAAGGTTTAATTGAGAAAAAAGTTTTATTACCACTAAATACACCTGAACTTCAAGAAAAGTATATGGTTTTTAATCAAGATAGCTTTTTAGTAAATCCAAACATTGTTGGAAAAGGTAGCTTTAGAGAGTTAAAAAGATTAAGACAAATGGTGATTACTGATTTTGATTTTGAAAAACTTGAAGTAAAACAAGAGATAATTAAAGAAACTTATTATTGTGATTATCAAGAGTTGATAAATAAAAATGAATATAAAGTTGATTCTATTGTAAAATCAAACGACAACAATACTTGTCAAACTGAAATTAGAGTAGTTAAGCATAATGAAGAATTAGGTCTTAATGATACGATTATTGATTTAGATAATGAAAAACAATAGTTTCAAACTATGTAACATTTTGAGTAATTTAATAAAAGAATGCTTGATTTGTTTCAAACTATGTAACATTTTGAGTAATTTAATAAAAGAATGCTTGATTTGTTTCAAATTGCTTGACAATTTACGCATATCTTATAAAATAGCGTAAAATTATATTTTAAAAGGTGTTTAATGTTATTAAAACAATACAATTTTTATTTACAAATGTTGACAAATATTGCACCTATTATTCAAAAATTAGAAACTAATTTCGCTCGTAAGGGGGGGGGGGCGAACTAAATTACTTAGTTCAAAAACTTACTTTTTTTACTTTCTTGGAGTTGGCTTATGAATAGCGAACACCAAGAAAGAATAATTGCAAAAATCTCAAGAGAATTTCAAGAAGTTTTAACAGTTTTTAACGACCCAAATACTATTGAAATTATGCTTAATTCTGATGGTAAATTGTGGATTGAACAGTTTGGAAAAGATATGTTTGTTTTGAACAATAACTTTTCTGAAATTAAAGCAAAATCAATTATTACTTCAGTCGCAAGCTATATAGACACAGTTATTAATGCTGATAATCCTATATTAGAATGCGAATTTCCGCTTGATGGTTCAAGATTTGAAGCATTAATACCTCCAGTAGTATCAAAACCGACTTTTACTATACGTAAAAAAGCTATTAAAATTTTTACACTTGATGATTATGAAAATACAAATATTATCACTAAATCTCAAAAAGATTTTTTAGTTAATGCAGTATTAGAAAGATTAAATATTTTAGTTGTTGGCGGAACAGGTAGTGGAAAAACTACTTTTTCTAACGCTTTAATCTATGAAATATCTCAAAAAGCACCAAATCAAAGAATAGTAATCATTGAAGACACAGCAGAATTACAATGTGCTAGTGAAAATAAAGTTATTTTAAGAGCCAATGAAAAAGTAGATATGCTAAGGCTTTTAAAAGCTACGATGAGACTTAGACCAGACAGAATTATAGTTGGTGAAACTAGAAGTAAAGAAGCTTTAGATTTATTAAAGGCTTGGAATACAGGTCATCCTGGTGGAATTGCAACAATACACGCTAATTCAGCCTATGCAGGACTTACAAGACTAGAACAATTGATAGCAGAAGCTAGTAATGCTCCTATGGGACAACTTATAGCAGAAGCTATTAATTTGGTTGTTTTTATCAAAAAAACTATACAAGGAAGGAGAATTGAAGAAATAGCAAAAGTATTAAGTTATGACAATGTAAATAAAAAATATGAAATTCAATTAATTTAGTTGTGTTCATTAAAAAACTATTTCAAATCCTAGCATTTGAAATCATTAAAAAAGTTAGAAAAACGTATAGTACTAGTTTTACTACCTATACGAAAAATTAATAAGGAGAAAAAATGAAAAAATTTTTATTATTGTTTTTAATTTTTGGAGTTGATTATTTATTAGCTTCAACTGGTAGTGGTATGCCTTGGGAAGGACCATTAACACAATTAAAGGCTAGTTTAACAGGTCCTGTGGCTTTTACAATTTCGATTTTGGCAATTATGGGAACTGGTGCTGGTCTAATTTGGGGTGGCGAAATTTCAGGCTTTATGAAATCTTTAATTTATGTAATTTTAGTAGCTGCTGTTGTTGTAGCAGCTAATAATATTTTAGCTATGTTTGGTGTTACTGGAGCATTAATCTAATGCAAGAGTTGCAAAGAGTTGATATATATCAAGCATTAAATAAACCAAACTTAGTGTTTGGTGCAGATAGAGAGTTAGTTTTATTTAATATGTTGATTAGCTTTACCTTAATTTTCACTGGATTAACTTTAATATCAACTCTTATAGGTTGTTTTATTTTATTTGCTGGTGGATTTTTATTAAGAACAATGGCTAAACACGACCCACTTATGAAAGATATATTTCAAAGACAAATAAAGTATAAAAAATACTATGTAGCTCAGGCAAGTTATTTTTCATATTTAAAGGCTTAAAATGTTTTTGCTTAAAGAATTTAGAAATAAAGCTAAAGCTTTTTCAGATATATTAAATTATTCAACCTTTATTGAAGATGGTGTATTATTAAATAAAGATGGTAGCTTAACTGCAGGTTTTTATTATAAAGCAAGTGATATTAGCTCAATTACATTAAATGATAGAAATACAATTGCAACAAATATTAATTCAATTTTAAGTAGGTTAGGAAATGGTTGGGTAGTTCATATTGACTGCTCAAGAACCCATTCTGATTCTTACTTAAGTGGAGATACACACTATATCAGTGAAATAGCAAATATTATAGAAGAAGAAAGAAAAATGTATTTTAAAAATACAAAGCATTTTGAAAATCTTTTTACTATCATATTTACATATTTACCACCACATAAAAATATTAATAAAATTCTTAACTTGATGGTTGAAGATGATACAGCAAAGAATTCTAATAATCAAGGAGTTAAAATACTTGAATATTTTAAAAATACTTTAAATGATTTAGAAAATAGTTTAAGTAATTTTATTGATATTAGCAGAATGCGTGAAAAAATATTAGAAGATGAATTTGGCAATGAATATATTTTTAGTGATTTATTAGAGTTTATTCATTTTTGTATTTGTGGCGAAATTCAAAACGTTATGCTTCCAAAAGTTCCAATGTTCTTAGATTGTATTATTGGAGCCAAAGAATTTATAACAGGGTTTCAACCTAAAATTGATAATAAATATATAGCTACAATAGCAATTGAAGGTTTTCCAGCAGAAAGTTATCCAAATATTTTAAAAGATTTATCAGAATTGGATTTTGATTATAGATTTAATACACGATTTATCTTTATGGATAATTATGAAACACAAAAGTCTTTAAATCAGTATAGAAGAAAATGGCAACAAAAAACTAGGGGATTTATTGACCAATTCTTAGATAGACCTAGCTCAAAAGTTGATGCTCACGCAGTAGCTATGGTAAATGAGTTGGATTCAGCAATAGCTGATAATAATTCAGGTTTAACTGCTTTTGGCTATTACACTGCAAATATTGTTATATTCGACATAGACTTAGAAAGTTTAGAAGAAAAATGCAAAGAAATAAAATTATTATTAGAGCGTTTGGGTTTTATTGCAAGAGTTGAAAATATAAATGCAGTTGAAGCTTATTTGGGCAGCTTACCTGCTCACGTAAATGCAAATATTAGAAGACCAGTAATTAATACTTTAAATTTAGCTCACCTAATGCCATTGAATAGCATTTGGGGCGGAGAAAAATATAATTCTAACGATAAATTTCCGCCAAAATCTCCTGCTTTAATGCAAGTTGTAACAGGTAGCTCAACACCTTTTAGACTTAATTTACACGTAAGTGATATAGGGCATACACTAATATTTGGTCCTACCGGGGCAGGTAAATCTGTTTTATTAGCTAACCTATTGCTTAATTTTCAAAAATATCAAAATGCTAAAGTATACGCTTTTGATAAAGGTCGTAGTTTATATGCAACCACATTAGCAACTGGTGGAACTCATTATAATATTGCTAGTGAAGGTTCAAAACTAGCATTTGCACCTTTAGCAAATATAAAAACAAATACTCAAATCGCTTGGGCTGAAAGCTTTATTGCAACTTGTTTGGAGTTACAAAATGTGGAATTAACACCAAAACATAAAAAAGCAATTCACGAAGCTTTAGAATCACATATTAAAACTAATTCAAAATCTTTTACTGAATTTGTATCAAATTTACAAGACCAAGAATTAAGAGATGCTTTACATCATTACACAATTTCAGGTCCAGCTGGATTTTTATTAGATGCAGAAGAAGATAACTTAAACCTTAGTAATATAACTACTTTTGAGATTGAAGACTTAATGAATTTAGGCGAACAAAATATTATTCCTGTATTGCTTTATTTGTTCTTTAAAATAGAACAAAGCCTTGATGGAAGTCCAACAGTTGTAATTATTGATGAAGGCTGGATCGCTTTAGGTCATAAAGTATTTAAAAATAAAATAGTTGAATGGTTAAAAGTTTTAAGAAAAGCAAACTGTGCGGTAGTATTGGCAACTCAAAGTCTTAGCGATAGTGCAAAAAGTGGTATTCTTGATGTATTACAAGAATCTTGCCCTACAAAAATATTTTTACCAAATAATGAAGCGTTCAATAAAGGTAGTGAAAACACACTTGGTCCTTATGATTTTTATAAAATTTTTGGTCTTAATGATGTTCAGATATCAATTATAAATAATGCCATTAAAAAGCGAGATTATTACTATGTTTCGCCGCTTGGAACAAGATTATTTAGCTTAGCTTTACAAAAAATCAATTTAGCTTTTACTGCTTGTAGTGATAAAAAAAGCGTTCAAAAAATCAAAGAATTACACGAAAAGTATCCGAATGATTGGGCTTTTAAATTCTTAGATGATAAAGGAATTAATTATAAACATTATCAAATTAAAGGAGAAAAAAATGAATAAGGTAATTTTATCCTTATTTATAGCAAGTAATTTATTTGCTAATACTTTTACTGGCGAAGTTAAAACTGCTTGTGAAGTGCTTTTATGCTTATCTACACCAAATAAGCCATCAGAATGTGCTGCACCACTAAAACACTTTTTTTCAATTAAACACAAGAAGTTTTGGAAAACATTAGATTTAAGAAGAAGCTTTTTAAATTTATGTCCAACAGGCAGCACAGACAATATTGAAGATGATGCTATTATGACTGATTTAAAAGAAGCTATTATAAACATTCCGCACGAATGTACACCAGAAGTATTTAATAGACAATATGAATATTCTACAAAACAAGTTTTTAATGAAAGCTCTAATTCTTATGAAGATATAAAACTAATAAGAATAACAAAAAATATACCTAAAACCTGCGTTAGATTTATAAATAATAAATACACAGATATGACAATGCCTATAAATACTTGTAGTGATAGGTTTTTTACAAGCACCGAATGGAATCAAGGATATTATGAAACAATAGTTTATAAAACACCTAGTGTAAGGTTTCCTAGTAGGCTTGATACTATGCAAATACCTAATACAGTTAAAGAACTTTTAGCAGCTAATAAAATTTATAAAAGTCGTATAAACTATAAAGTTGGCTCAGGAGAAAATAGCATTGCAAAAATGTACTACTACGATGTTTATAGACAAAAACACCAAATCAATAAAAAATGCTGGAGATATAAATGAAAATAAGTAAAATTTTATGTATTTTTTTATTTGGAGCAAATATATGTGCTTCAGGAATTCCTACGGTTGATATTGCTGCTATTGCAGGTCAGCTTAAAGATTATTACACACAAATTGAACAAATACAACAATTAACTACTCAGATTAATCAATATAAAAATATGATTGAAATGAGTAAAACTAATTTAAAAAATTTAACTAAATTTGACTGGCAAACACTTGATAGTATTTTATACCAAACTAATAATATTATAAATTCAGCAGGTGCATTATCATATAACACAAAAAATCTTACTGATAAGTTTGACAATCTATATAAAAATCCTGAAACTATTAGACAAGATTATATTAATTCAACAGATGAACAAAGAATATTAAATAGTTATAACTATAACAAAAGAATTAATGATAATCTAAGAATAACTAGTCGTGCTACTTTAGAAAAAATGAAAGCAAATAATAAACAATTAGAAGAAGAAAGTAAAACAATCAAAAAACTAAAAGAGCGTTCAGAAGGTGCAAAAGGACAATTACAAGCAACTCAAGCCGCAAATGATTTATTAGCTTACCAAATAGATGAACTAAGAAAGCTAAGGGTTGCAATGATGGACCAAATGGCTATGTTATCAAATGTTATAGCAGCTCAAAGTATGAAAGAACAAGCTATGGAAGAAAAACTACACGAATTTTATAAGGATGCCAATAAGGCAGGAAGGACTCAAAAGATTATTCCTAGTGTAACCAAATGGAAATAAATGTTATATAATAAATTGTTTTTAAATTTTTATTAAAGGAAAAAAAATGAAACAATTTATTTCAAGTTTAATGGTTGTAGGTGCTTTAACTTTTTTTGTTGGTTGTGGTGATGAAGTTAAATCTATTGATTATTATATACAACACCCAGAAGAAGCAAAAGCTAAAATTGAAAAATGTAACAAAATGGGGAAAATGAGTGAAGAACAAAAACAAGATTGTGGAAACGCAACAGAAGGTAGATTTAAGGCAGATTTGCGAAATCTTGGAAAAAGCCAAAAAATCATTCCTAGCGTTACCGAATGGAAAGCAAGTAATTCAGAAACTGAGGAACCTACAAAAAAATAAACATATCCTATATATTTTATTTTTGCTCCTAATACCAAATATAGTTTTAGGAGCTACAAATGTTCCTGGCTCCGATAGTATTTTAAATGAATTAAAATCAAATATTTCAAGTTGGCTTCCAAATATTAAAAGAGTTTGTATTTATGTGTTTTATTCTTTAGCTGTAATTGATATAGTTTGGACCTTTAGCGAAAAAGCCTTAAAAGGTTTTGAATTAGGAGATTTTTTAGCAGCATTAATAAAAAAAATTATCTATATAGGAATTTTCTTATTTTTATTCAATACTGATTTATGGATTAAAACTTTATATACAGGTTTTCAACAACTTGCCACAAACGTTACTTATATCAATGTAACACCTTCAACTATTTTAGACAAAGCTTTTAGTATTGTAGGAGCAATTTTTAAATCTATGAGTCTTGTGTCTCCTGGAGATTCTTTTTTAAAAATAATTATAGGAGTTATTGTTTTAGCTGCTTTTTGTTTGATGGCAATAGATTTATTGATTGTTTATTTGAAATTTTATTTACTAAATATCATTTGTTATTTTGCTTTTGCTCTTGGTGGTTTATCACATTTCAAACAATTAGGACTTAATCCTGTTTTAGCAGCAATTAAAATAGGTATAGAACTATTTTTAATTTCAGCTTTTATGGGCTTATGTGTTAATTTTATGATAGATTTAATTGATGAAAACATTGATTTTGATTACTTAATGAGCATACTAGCTATGGCTTTAATATTTTGTATTATTACGAAAATGATTCCTGGAATGATAGAATCAGTCATGAATGGTAGTATAGGAGAAACCGCAGGTGCTAGTGCTAGTTTTAGAGCAGTTACTGCAACTGCTGCTGGAATAGCAACAGGAGTAGCCATTGGTGGTGTCTCAAAAACAATAAGTGCATTAAATGAAGCAAATAAATTGAATAATATAACAGGAGCTAACGAAGGTAAAGGTAAGGTTGGCAAATTACGTAATGCTTTTAAAACTGCATATAGCGAAACAAAAGAACAATTTAAAGCAAATTTTGGAAAATCACAAGTATCAGAAAGCTTAAGAGAAAAAACCAAAGAAGTTCAAGAAGCAATTAAAAAAGCTGAAGGAACTATTAGCGGAGATAAAAATAATAACACAAATGAAAACTACGCTAGTGGAGTTGAAAAATAAAAAAGTTTAAAAAAGAGCTTAAATGCCTATAAAATAAAAGTTTAAAGTGTATTTAAAGGGGGTGGTATTATATACCACCCCCTTTAAAAAAAGGAGAAAAAATGAAAGAAGAAGTAACGATTTTTAAAAAAAAGAATTTGGGTAAGGTTAGAATTGCAGGAGATTATGAAAATCCTTTATTTTCTTTAAATGATGTATGTAAAAGCTTAAATATATTAGATTCAAGACAAGTAAGAGAGTCAATAGAAAGAGAATTTGAAGGGGTTATGTTAAACATAACCCCTTTTAAAACAAAAGGTGGAATACAAAAACTAGTAATGATAACCGAGCCACAATTATATTTTTTAATTATGCGTTCAGATAAGCCAAAAGCAAAAATGTTTAGGCAATGGGTTATTAATGAAGTATTACCTGCTATTAGAAAACAAGGTAAATATGAGTTGCAAAACAATCAAGCACTAGAAAATCAAGCTGCTAAATACAACATTCCAAAACTTTCAAAATATAAACAAGAAATTATAAAGACCATTACAAATATGGAAACAAAATTTAAATGCGATTGTAATGAATTAGTTGAATATGAAATAATTGAAAGTTTTAAAGATAATCAATTTGAAGTAGTAAAAAAAGTTCAAATTAATACACTAAATTTTAAAGGATAACAATGAAAAAACTATTTGAGAAAAAACAAGTAAATAAAAGTGAAATAGATACGAGTTATAATCCATACCTTGATGCTAAAAGAGAATGGCTAGAACGTTATGGAGATTATATCGCACAAAAACATAATTGGCAAATACTAGCAATGCTTTCTGTATTTGTATCTTTAATATGTGTGCTTTTTTTAGGTTATATAGGAACACAAAACAAATTAGTTCCATATATAGTTGAAGTTGATAAATTAGGCAATACAAGTCGTGTTGGCATAGTCTCAAATACTGATTTAAAAAATGTAAATGTTATAAAATATAGCATTAATACTTTTATTACTTCTTGGCGTTCAATTTGGGGAAATATAGATATTCAAAAGAAATTTATATTTG